>JBBTWV010000001.1:0-6492 GCA_038062615.1 Patescibacteria group bacterium
TTTTCAAATACGCCTATTTAACAGATTACATACCTAAAAACTCGTGCCTTTTTAGTTCCTAAAGATTGCCGTCAGGCTAGTTTTATGTTATGATTAGCAGATTTAACAAACATCAAAATGCCAGGCGAATCAGGCGACCAATTCAAACAAGCGGAATATTACAAAGACCTCACCGAAAAAATAAAAAGTAAAAGTGGGGCACTTACCGATGCCGAATTGACGCAAATTAAAACCCAACTGCCAAAAATTGAATGGACCGTGGGCGCCGATGGCGGCGAGATTGTTAAAACCATCAAAGAAAAGCTCACGGGCATTGGCATTGACGAACAAAAAGCCCTGCTCTTTGGGCTTCAAGTAGCCAGCCAGCTGGCTCCTTCTTTTGATGTTGATACCGTTACCGATAATGACCGCATTCTCATTAATACAGTCGCCATGACGGCGGATATAAACATTGGAGAGGAGTTCTACACCGACATTGATTTGAAAATTGAGCCTTCGGCCGATCGCGAAAAAGTTCATGCAGAAACGCGCGCGGCGCTGGAAGGCGTCAAAATAGATGTCATTAAAAAATCACACGTGCCTTACAATATTTATGAAGTGCTTGGACGCACCAAAGATTTTGTAAATGTATACGAGCAGGATTTTAACACGCTCAGTTCGGATTCAAGTTATGGAGATTTTTTTACCGATGCCGGCGATTTTGATGCAAACAGCAAAAAAACCGGCAACGCCATGATGAAGGCGCTCAAAAAATTGGCGACGGAGCAAGGAAGTGTAGAAGATATGATCTACTACTTGAATGGAGAAGCAGCGGCTGCACTTGCGCGAGCAGCGGCTCCACGTTCTGCACTCGCACCGGCGCTGACTCCCGTTCCTGCGGCACCAGCCCCGGCACCTGGTCTAAGAGGCCTCCACGGCGGGGCATTAGATCCCGCTCCCGCTGCGCCAGCATCCAGTACCCCGGATATTCCTGGAGGCGAAGCTGATCGCGGAGACTTACGAGATCCAGAAGGTCGCCCGCTTGCTTTAAATAAGCTCAAAGAAGCATTCTTGGCAGCACCCAACGATCCTGCCGCAAGAACTGCTTTTAAAAACGGACTAACGGATTCGGATTATAAAATCAGACCCGGCCCTATACTCAATATTTTGGCGGAAATTCGAGCAAAATTACCCGACGACGCCGACATGATTCATTTTGAAGCCAGCGTACAGTACTGGGCAAAAAAATACCCGGAGGCTTTGGCCGGATACAAGCTTTATCTCACGAAAGTTCCCGATCCCAATGCTTCTACCTATTTCATTACGGTTGCAAAAGAAAGGATCGCAGAAATAGAAGCAAAAGGTTTCGCACTGGAAGCTCCACCTCCAGAACCGGCACCACCCGCCGCGCCAGAAGGCCCCAAAGATCTAAAAGAAGCAAAAGATCTTATCACCAAAGATTATGGAGATTTTTTGATTCAAGATCGGCATGAAAATGATTTTGACCAAAAGGAGGGCTACGACTATCTCACTGTAAGAAATAGAAGACACGATAGCATTGGAGAGATTCGAATACCTCGACACGGCACTCCTTCGTATATGGTTTACAAGGTGGACGATAAGTGGAATATGCTCGGTGATCCTGAGACCCTACCTACCCCAGAAGGATTGGTAACATGGATTCGCGCGAATCTTGCTACATCATCAGAATTAGCTCCAGCCGCGCCGGAAGAAGACGACGTTGAAAGACCCATAGATCTTCTTGGGTTCCAACAACTGTTGAGCGGAAGAAATTTTGATGCTCGAGTCGTTGCCAAAATAAAAAACAGGCCTTCCGCACCGGGGCTTTTCGATTATCATAGTGATAATGGCTACCTGCTCAAAATAAGCGGTGGTTCAATATTTCAAAACATGATGGGTGGTTTTTTTGACATCAATATTGATGGGAAAAAATTTGAAATGCACTTTAATATTTACAATACTCATACCCCAGAAGATGTTGAAAATGAGATTCAAAAAAGCGTTGATGCAGGAAGACTTTACGTGAGGCTTTCTGAAAAGCCTTTATTTGCCTCTCATATAAAATTTGAGCTTGGTACTCCTTATTTTATTCACCGCGGCGATGAGTATCGCATGGAACCTGTGGACACTACGCTCAAAGAATTTTTTATTCACCAAGACGGAAGTGATACTGCTAAAAAAGTAAAATTCCAGCTTGATACCGCTACGCCCGCGCTTATTGATGCGGCACTGGATCGCGAATTTGCAGCTCCTCTCCCGGCGGCGGCTTTAGCTCCTGCTGGGGATGCCGCACCACTCCCAATATATGCTAGACCACCACGCGGAGAAGCCCTGGGCGGCCACTTTAATGATGATGGACAATTTGTAGACGAAGAACTAACGGAAGTGCTGGTAGAAGACGATGAAGGCGGCGAAAGCCCCGACCTCATTCCACTTGATCCACCACGAACTGCTCCGCCGTCACGCGCAGGTGCAGGCGGCATTGGTGGAGCAAGAGTTGAAGCTGACGCTGCTTTTGCAGAAAAAGCCAAAGACGGTGCTAAGCCTCTCACTACCGAACAAGCAATGACTCGAGATACACTTTTTCTTAAAAGTAAAGATTTTGAAAGACATGTCATTCAAGATGATAGTGGCCGCTATCTTTTCTTTTCGGGGAGATATCACTATCCCATTGATTTTGGAGAAAAATATGGTGACATTACTATCTCCGTACCTATATATGGTAAAATACGTGCTAAAGGAAAAATTCGCGATGAAAAATTTTCTGTTAATATATTCGATAAAAACTATGAAAATTATGCTGGAATTGAAAAAAAGATCATAGAGATTGAAAAAGCCAACAAACCCAAATAATTGACATCCAGAAAGACGGCGCGTAGTCACATTAGTGCATGAAGACGCTTATTTTAGATAACTACGACTCTTTCACCTACAACCTTGCGCAATATGTTGCGGAGCTTGGCGGAAACCCGGAGGTTTTCTATAACGACAAAATTTCACTGGCAGAAATTCGCAAGCGTCGCTACACCCACATTATTATTTCTCCCGGGCCCGGCGCGCCACAAAAGAAAAAAGATTTTGGCGTGTGCGGTGAGGTCATCAAAAAACTCGCCGGCAAAATTCCCATTTTAGGCGTCTGCCTAGGCCACCAAGGCATCATCCATTATTTTGGCGGAAAAATTATCCGTGCACCGGAACCTATTCACGGCAAGCGTAGCAAAATCAAAATTAAAAATACTCATCCGCTTTTTAAGGGCCTGCCAAAAATAATTGAAGGCATGCGCTACCACTCGCTTATTGCCGATGCGCGCAAAATTCCCAAAGAGCTAGACATCATCGCGCAAACCAAAAACGGCTTTGGTGCGCCTGACGACCTCGTTATGGCAGTGGCGCACAAAACCCTGCCGCTCTTTGGAGCACAGTTTCACCCAGAAAGCATTGGTACACCGCACGGCAAAAAAATCCTCAAAAACTTTTTGCTTTATCACTTCCCCAAATCACGATCCGTCGGTTCATAATGCCCGTCTTTCAAAACATCCAAAAAACTCCTTAAGGAGCAATCCGTACGAATAAGACAACTGCCAAAATCAATAATAAAATTACTACTTGAACCATTTCTTAGTTGCTGTTCTATAACCTGCATATCCCCTTCCCTGAGGGAGCGGAGTACCTGCTGAGCTTGATGCGTTACCAGATTTGTTGTGCCTCCTAAAACATACGTAAGTTGGATATTTCGCATATCACCTTCAAGTGTTCCAATCGGCTTTAATCGCTCTGTTATCTCGTTCCTAGAAAGTACCCTCACCTTATCTCTAAACTTAACATCCGCCAAAACCCTCACCACTAAGGCACTCACTCTTTCAACCGTACTCCCGATTCGGGGAGAAGTCGCACCCGATAACTTAAAAGTCACATCAAAAAAATTCTTAACGTCAGTTGCTAAATTATAATCTCCCCTCACTTGCTCGGCAGTTACCAGAGGCAACGGTTCTTTTTGATTTGCACGGCAGGCATTATAAGCGACTAAAACGGTTTGGAAATGCTCACTGTCAAATAACTGTTGTTCATTTTTACAAACTTTTCCTGGGACGACCTCTAGTTCTAACTGAGGTGCGGTTTGGGGAGTAACTGGCATATCGCGCGAATTATAACTAACGGCTGCCATTTGTCAAAATAATTCAACGTGTTAAGATAAAAGAGCTACTTGCATATTAACTTTCTATCTCTATGAAAAAACTTACGGCGGTTTTCATTATTGGTTTGATGTTTCCATTCGCGGTCTTGGCAGTAGATGTATATCCGCTCACTCCCAACGATACTAAATTTTCAGCTCAATGGTCACATAAAAGCACCGAGGCAAATTATGCTTGGACGCTCTCCACAGGTTCCAAAAATGTGATTGTTGCGGTGATTGATACCAAAGGCGTGGACATCAATCATGAAGATTTAAAAGATAATATTTGGACGAATTCCGATGAGGTTGCCGGTAACGGCCGCGATGATGATGCGAATGGTTTTATTGATGATGTTCACGGCTGGGATTTTATTGGCAATGACAATAACCCCGGTGGCGATAGGGATTCCCATGGCACGCTGGTAGCCGGAATTATTGGCGGCGCTGGAAATAACGGCAAAGGTGTCACCGGCGTGAACTGGAATGTTTCTATTATGACGGTGCGTTCGGATTCGTATGACCAGATGCTCAAATCGCTGCGTTATGTGATTGATAACGGCGCACAAATCGTCAACATCAGCAAAGGCTTTACCATGGGCAACGCCAATGCGGGTTCAAAAATAAAAGCATTAATACAAGAAGGCACACAAAAAGGTGTTTTGTTTGTGACTTCCGCCGGAAATAATAATTTGGATTCCGGTGCGGGTTTTCAAAACCAACAACTCCCCTGTCATATTGCTGAAACTATTTGTGTGGGGGCAACACTTTCACGAAATGACACGGAGGCTGAAACAAAACATCCTGACTCTAATTTTGGAGCCGATGTGGATGTTTGGGCACCGGGCTCACCTGTTTGGAGCACGCGTGTGAATAATCAGTATGGACATGTGAACGGTGCAACCTCTATGTCTTCGCCGTATATTGCCGGAACTGCCGCTCTTTTAAAAGCGTACAAGCCAAATCTTACTGTTGCAGAATTGCGCCAACTTATTTTAGAGAATACAGATGGCATTCAGGCAGAAAATCTCACACTGAATCGGGTGAATGTGTATAAGGCTATGCAAAAGGCAAGTGGAGTAACGATTCTTCCGCCGCCGCCGTTGCCGCCAATAAATCCACTGCCGCCAGTCTTTGATGCTGACTTCCAGAAACAATACAGCACGGTTCCAGGACAAGCAGTTTCTTTTACGATTCACGCAGAGGATCCGCTAGGCAGTATGGTGACGTATTCTATGACATCTGAACATCCGGAAGCCACGCTCAACGCGCAAACTGGAGCATTTGGTTGGACGCCTGCTCAAGGCACTACTGGCTTTCATCGTTTTACTTTCACGGCAACGGACAGTCTTACACCACCGCTCTCGACTTCAGTTTCAGTGGATTTTTTTGTGATTCACGGAGATCCTGTGCCACCTCCGCCTCCTCCGCCGCAGGAGCCTCCAAAAGCTCACGCCATGCCTTCCATTATTGACCCCCAGTCTCCTCTCACATTTTTTGAAGGCGTGCTGAGCAAAGTGACCATTACCGGCAAAGACGATGACAGCAAAACAGCTTCGTGGAAAATTTCCGGTTTGCCCAAAAACTGCTCCTACTATTTTCGTCCAAAAATTATCGCAAAAAAAACTTCCGTTGATATTCTCTGCTCCCCGACATTGTCTCAAGCCGGAACATATCCCATTACGGTAGATCTTCAAGATGATGAAGGAGCCGGAATGGCAGGCCCTTTGTCACTTCAAATTCAAGAGCGTTCAAACAAAACGAATACGGCACCTCAATTTGAACCTTATGAAATGCTCACCGCACGCAAAGGCCAGGAATTTACATTTGATGTTGCCGTGAAAGATCCGGATAGCGACGACGTGACGCTCTCTATGCCCGGCAGTTCTCTCTATGCCAAAAATTTTGATGCCAAAAGTCGCCGCGTGATGATGATCTTCCCTTACGCGAACCGGCTTTATTTTATGGCCTTCCGCGCCACTGATGGCAAAGGCAACGCCACGTACTTGCGGTTTCCGGTGTGGGTGACGGAGTGAATGAGGTAAAATAGAAGCATGGTTGATGTTTTGGCAGTTGTGGCACTGGTTTTGATGGTTGGTTTTGATCATGAACCAGGCCCATACACCATGAAACAATGGAAGAGTGATTGGACGCCGGCACCTTTTGTCGTGGAAGCCGGTAAGCCCACAAGCAAGAGTCGCATTAAAAAAATTGATGGAAATTCAGCGCTGGAAATCACCTACTCCAAAGGCAAATTTGGCGGGAATAGCACCGCTTTCTGGAATATCAAATTCCCACCACAAGAATGCGCGGTAGTTTCA
>JBBTWV010000002.1:0-56491 GCA_038062615.1 Patescibacteria group bacterium
CCTAACACCCATCAAAGGTGTTAGGACTGTTCCATCTGCTTTACATTACCCAGAGAATAGTACTTGACAGATATGCTAATTTATATTAGCATATCTGTCTTATGCAAAATCTAGCATTACAACCAGGAGCAACAGTGGTTGAGCTCGATCCAGCTCTCTTTGCCGGAGTGGATGGCGATCGAGATAATTTTGATCTTGGTGATTTTGGAGGGCAAGGAGATGATACCGGCGTGGTATTCGACTTACATTCTCCTGGAGAACACGAAGGAACGCCTCTGGTGGCCCATGATCTTGAAACAATTTTATCGGTATCTCAAATTTTGGATGGAATTAACGCAAGTCTTAATGAGCACCAAGAAGCCCTTCAGGGTGCTTATGCTCAAATGGGTGATGAACTTGGAGTAAAAAGAGCTGAAGTTTTTGCAACTCAGCAATTGTCCGCGCTTCATACTGCCCTTTTGGACTTAAGAAGTTTTGTGCATAAGCTTATACAGGCGGCTCAAGGAAGTCCGCAAGACTTAAGGCCTGGTTCGGCCATGGAATCTCTGGCGCATTTTCAATGTGAGGCCATGAAAATGTCTATTTTCTTAGGTAATAATGGTGCCTCCATTCATCAAGAAGTTTTTAATCTTCCGGAACGTCTACTAAGGGCCGCGCATGAAACGGCTCAGTTACTGAGTGCAGAAAGGGATAATAATATAGTCATTAATGCGCGACAAGAATTTATTTTCTTTTTGCGGAATACATTCCAGCAATTGAGCAAAGTGGCACTTGCTATAGCGGAAGAACCCCGTATGACGGGAGAAAAAGCCATAAGCATCAACCGCCAATGCGGTATTTTTGCTATGGCGATTATTGATATTTTGGGTGCCTCTCAACTCAGAGGACACGTAAACTTCATCCCCGAAGCTCATGTAGTCAATCTTAGAGTTGCCGCGGAAAATTTGTTACCGGAAACAAGGCCATGCCTTGAAATGGCAACCATCCTTGGAAAGATAGAAGCGGTTCAGCGTGCCATCCAAGTTGCCGTTTTCTAAATAAAGAATCTACCATACGTCCTGTTTTTCAGCCGGCTGTCTAAAAGGTAGCAGGTTTTTGGTGTGGAGCTACTGCCCAGTTCTGCTAGGATTTCACGGAACTTGGTGACGGCGCGGGGGAGCGTGTACTGCTCAAAGCCGTTATCAAAAAACTTACTGCGAGCGCTTAAAATGGGATCATCAGGCGGATCAAAGGGGATTTTTTGAAACACGATCACCTCGAGTTGGTCTTCCACCTCAGGCAGGTGCGGCAGAATTTGGTTGGTGCTGAGGAGGATGGAGTTTGCCGGATCTTCACAAAAGAGTGCCAAAGATTTTCCCATACCGCCGGATGGACCAATTCCGAGGAGTCGCACATCCAGTTTTTTCATTTTTGGCGAGAGTGCTTGATACACGGCCTCTACGGCTTTTTTGGAGCTCATAAGGAACAAACTTTTGCCGCGTTTCTGTTCGATAATTTCTAGAAAAAGTTTAATACAGCGCTTAAAATAGCCCTCGCTGTAGGGGTCCGGAAAATCCTTGGGGATGTGGGTTTGAAGGTTAGACGAGTCCGGCGCTGGCGTTTCTTTGATTTCTTTCCACGATGAATCAAGCTCTAGAATTTCGCGTATGAGGGCAAAACTTCCGTCGCCGCTTAAGGCAGGACTTTGCAGGACGATATTTTTAAAGGGCGCTGCGCACTGGTTCCATAATTTTCCAAGAGAAATGGGCGCCGCAGAAAGAGATACTTCATTGGCCCAAGAACTTACCCACTGCACGATATTTTCTTGTGGAACGATGGCCGCCAGCAGTTCGTCTTTTTTAGGATGATTGGGGAAATTGGCGAGCGCATCTTGCACGCGTTGCCACGGCACTTCTCGGCGTGCGGCTTCCGTCAAAAGGGCGTTACCACGGAACCCGCCGCTGTCCACGGAAGAAAAATGCTCGTGAAAAATTCCTAAGAGTCCAAAAAAGAGGGAAGCGCGATCTCCAAAAATTGGCCGCAAGTCGCTTTCGGTAAAGCGTTTTTTGAGAGCGAAGGTGAGATTGTCTTCAAGCCGGCCGGCGTCTAAAACAATGAGCGAACGTGGTGTTGGCTCTGTCAGTTTCTCTGCTATTAGGCGTGCCAATCCAAAATGGTGGATGAGAATAATATCTTTGGAGCTGGAATCTTGCAGGGATTTTTTTACAAAATCGCCCGTGCCTTCGTGGTCCGCAAGCGCATCAAATTTCCCGTATTCCTCGCGCTCTAATGTCAGTTCACTGCGGTCACCCGTAGCGGTTTCGTCTTTCCAAAGCAGCAGTTTGAGGAGGAATGGAACATCTTCAGCTGGGATTTTCTTGGCGGCCAGCGCTTGTTCTAATTTTTCTGATGAAAGGTAGAATTGAGATTCTTTGATCTCACCGATAGAAAGTCCTGCCGCCTGCCTGCCGGTAGGCATGGCCTTTGCCTGCTCCATAATTTGGGTACGCGTGCGCGGCGAACTATAAGCAATAATAAGCGGATGATTTTTGAGTTCAGAAAAGGGGATTTGAGACGAGGATTCGAGGAGGATTTTTTCATTATTGAGGAAATTTTTTGTAACTTCCTGCGGCCAATAAGGTTTCGCGCAGGCAAGTCCGGTGTGCCCACTCGGGGGCACGGCGTCCTTTGTCCCAGCGGCCAAAGGCGCCTGTGCCTCGGCTTTGCCAGTCCGCTTCGGCGGACACCATGCTGTCAAAGCCTGCGGCGCTCCCCCTCGGAGCACACACGGACTTGCCTGCGCTTCAAATACCTGTTTCCCAGCCCAATCACTTTTCGCCAAAATTACTTCCACTTCTTTCCACATTTTTTCCGGAATCTCGCCAATTTTCCCCAGCAAAAATTCAAAAAATTCTACGGTGGTTTCTGTATCTGCCATGGCACGATGCGAAGGCCTTACTTCCAGCCCGTGCTTTTTCATTAAAACTTCCAGTGCGTACGAGGCTTCTTTCCGCAGCAAAATCCGCGCTAAAGAAACGGTGTCAATTTGCGCATTGGGTAAATCAAAATGGCCTCCTCTCAAAAATCCGATATCAAAGGCAATGTTGTGCCCAATAATCGGCAAATCGCCCATAAATGTCGCAAATTTTTCTTTCACCTCGCTCACCTTTGGCGCGTCCTTCACCATCTCATCGTCAATTCCTGTTAAAAGCTCAACCTCCTGCGGAATAAGCACCGGTGGCCTTACCAAGCTCTCCAGCCGATCAAGAATTTTCCCGTCCTTCCAAATAAGACAGGCGATTTCCAGGAGGTGATCACGACTGGCGTCCAAGCCCGTAGTTTCTGTATCGAGAAATATAAATGGCCCCATAGACGAGAATCAAGAAGCAGGAATCAAGAAGCAAAAATGCTTTCCCCCTCAGCATTATTCATGTAGAGTGAGGATACCTTTTTATGCAAAAAATACCTAAACGACTTGTTTTACCACTCGTAGTACTTTTCATTTTGGCTTTTGGGTCACTGCCAATTTTGGCCCAGCTGACGGGCTTTATTGATGTTACGGCGGATCATCCCGATTATTCCGCCATCAGCTATTTGCGTGCACGAGGCATTATTAGCGGCTACGGCGATGGATCATTTAGACCTTCCGGCCAAATTAATCGTGCTGAATTTATAGCCATTGTGGTAAAAGCAAAAAGCGTAAACACAAATACAGGAACCTATAAAAATTGTTTTCAAGATGTGAAACAGGAATGGTTTGCCGATGAAGTTTGCTATGCCAAAGCAAAAGGATGGGTCGTCGGCTATGGAAAAGTATTTTATCCAGCACTGCCCGTATCGTATGCACAGGCAGCTGCCATCGCGGCCAAAGCTTTTGGTGGCAACGCTCTCAATATTAATAGAGGACAAGCCGCCCAACTGATTTACGAAAACATGCCGAAGACAAATCTTCCTGTGCCACCTGCTGCCTATGTTCCTCCGCCCACACCGCCGGCTCCGGCACCAGTTCCGCCAGTTGTGGTTGTTCCTCCGCCACCACCTCCGGCTCCACCACCACCAGCTCCTGTCACTACATCGGGAGGTTTTCCTGCTCACGTTTTTGCACCGTACGTAGATGTTTTGCTTGGCGATTTTGATCAATTTAAATTAGCTCAAAATTCAGACAATATCGGTAAATATATGACATTGGCCTTCATTGTGAGCCGAGGTTGTGAAGCGCACTGGGGTGGCATTCTCCCATTGAGCGCGGATACTCCACTTTATAATGATATTGCCGCCTTGCGTGCCAAAGGTGGAGACGTGATTATTTCTTTTGGTGGAGCCAATGGTATTGAACTCGCCCAAGCCTGCAGCACCGATGATGCACTGCTTGCTCAGTATCAAGCCGTGGTCACAAGGTACGCTCTCAAACGAATTGATTTTGATATTGAAGGTGCCGCCGTGGCAGATCCCACTTCTCGCGAACGCCGAAATCGCGTTTTAGTGAGACTTAAAGCCGCTAATCCGGGTCTCCAAATTCAATACACCTTACCGGTTTTGCCAACGGGTCTTACTAACGGCGTAGCGCTTTTACAAGATGCCGCGGCCAAAGGTTTCGTTCCAGATATCGTGAATATTATGGCGATGGATTACGGAACCTACTTCTCTAACGACATGGGCAAAAACGCCACGGATGCTATTACCGCCACAGTGGCTCAGCTCAAAACTATTTTTACCGGCAAGACGGATGCTCAACTCAAAGCCATGGTTGGCGTGACACCGATGATCGGCGCCAATGATGTGGCTCCGGAAGTCTTTACTCTAGCGGATGCCACCACGCTCCTCAACTTTGCCAATCAAAATGGAACGGCCTTTATTGCTATGTGGTCCGCCAATCGCGATAAACAGTGTACGCAGTCTTGGGATGCGCTCTACTTGTGCACCAAGATAACTCAGCAGCCATTTGATTTCGCCAAGGTCTTTAAGGCCTTTACGCAGTAGGACGTATATGGTATAATATATAAAATGAAAATAAACAAAAAAATACTCATTCCGTTTTTTGCCGCCATACTTTTGGTCGCCTTTCTTGGCCGTTCCACGCTGTATAAAGGTTTTTTAAAAATCAATAATTTTGTAGAAATTCCAAAACTCCAGTACGGAACTCCTACTGTTCCTGAGAAAATCCCAGATCAGAATAAGAAACAACTGCTTCTCAGGCTTTTACCTCCGGATGGAAATCAGCCTTGCCAACTACAGCAGTGGTTCGATGCCCTGCCGCTTGCCATCACGGCCGTCGGTTCTGATATCAGGATTGAATCCATTGGATATAAACCTCGGTCGCTTTTTGACCGAGATGCATCCATCCCGATTACCATATCGTTAACTTGGCTCGTTGATAAAGTGAGCCTCTTTGCCAATGGCCAAGAAATTAAACCGCCTCAACCGCTTGGAACTCCATTCGCCCAGACCACCGATGTTTATTTTGGTTCCATTCATCGAACTATTCCTTCTGGAAAAACAGAAATATGGCGCATGAAAGCCTATTTGAATCCAAGGTTACCATGGTATATGCCACACGATATTTACTTTAACATCACCCAGGATATGCCATTGGTACATCCTGAGTATTTCGTCGCTTTTGATGATGAGGGAAATAAAATTCTCCCCACGAGCGCTGATTATGGCGAGTATCCCGGCGATGAAGCCATGAATGACGGCCTCTTGAATCTTTATGAGAACGGATTACGATCCACGCCTCCGGAAAATAGGCGCGATATGGAAGTTCAGTGCCATATTCCCTTTGCGAATAATTAAGCTCCCGCTCCTAGAACTTTACCTCTAAAAGCGCCACTTCTGGTGGCACCAAGAGCCTGGCTCGCGGCCCCATCTCTCCAGCGCCGCTGGTAATAAAGAGCTGCGTTTTTCCAAATGCAAAAAGTCCGCGGTCGTATTTTCTACCTAACTCATCGGGAATTGGTGGCACTGATCCAAGAAATGGCAGACGAATCTGCCCGCCATGCGTGTGTCCCGCTAGCACCAAATCAATCTCTTCGCTTTGCGCCTGGATGACAAGATCCGGATTGTGAGTTACCAAGATGCTGGGGTGTGGAATTTTATTTAAATGAAAAGACTCCAATGCTTGTTCAATGTTGGCTCGTTTTGTCCAAAGTTCATCCGTTCCAAGCAAGAAAATATCCTTACTGCCTTTGTGAATTTTTACGCCTTCATTGATGAGGATTTTAATTCCCATGGAAGTGAGCGTACTTCTCACGGTGCTGGCTCGTACATCTGCCGGTGCGCCAGTTACAACCTCGTGATCCCCATAATCATGATTTCCCATGATCGCAAAAACTCCATACGGCGCCTGGAGTTTTTTGAGTGGCGCTAAATATTCCGTTTGATTCTGATTATCATAAACAAAATCACCGGCCAGTAAAATAATATCCGGCTTCAGCGAAAGCGTTTTGGCCACGACCTTCTCAATGTAGTCCGCTTTTTTATAAGGGCCAACGTGCAAATCGGAGATCAATGCCACGCTTAATGTCTCCGTCGGAGCTGAGCCCAGTTTAATTTCTTCTCTGGCAACCAAAAGCAGACGCGGTTCAATAAAACTTCCATAAAAAATCACGAGCCACGCCAAGAGAGCAAGCACCAGCCAGCCTTTATAAAACCACAACCTTTGCCAGCCATCCCAGAACTGCAGGGCCACCAACATGCCAACCCCATCGGCTGTTAAAAACGCGATGATGAGGGCGTCAAATAAATAATTCATGGAAGACGCAGAAGGTCACTGCCGCCGGGAAGCAATTTTTCAGAAAAATCGCCAAGCGATGTTGTCCCCTCAGCCTCTAAATCAACATCTTTTTCTATGGATCTTAGAATCATCACCGCTGCTTCACCGCGTGTCAGTTTATCGTTAGGATTAAAGGTGTTGGAGGTTTTTCCCTTCGTGATGCCATTATTGTAGCCATTGGCAACCGCGGCGCAGAACCAATCTTTTTCTGAAACATCATCAAATGGAACGTCGGCGCAGGAGGCTTCTTTGCGAGTTTGAGAAAGCGCTTTGGAGGCTTTATTTAAAATGGTTAAGGCTTCTGCGCGGGTAATTTGATCACCCGGACGGAAGATAACTTCACCGGTGTTTTTATCCACGCTTCCGGAGACAAACCCTGCGGCGTAGGCTTTGGCAACCGGTGAGTAGTACCATGCACCCTCTTGTACATCCACAAAAGGTACAGTTTTTGCCCCAAATTCAATGTCTACACCCAAATAACTGGAAGTATTTTTTTCAAAAGCCTTCACTACCATAGTGGTAAACTCCGCACGATTCACCAAGTTGCCCGGACGGAAGGTTCCATCGTCATAACCCTTAATGGCACCGCGCTGGTAGAGGAGAGAAGCTTCATCCGTATAGTAAGACCCTTCATCAACATCTTTAAAGAGTTGGCCTTTGCCCTTAGGGTTAGAGCCTTTTTGCAATTCCACTAAATCCGAAACGCCGTCTTTATCGCTATCGCCAACATTCACCGGCGTATGATAGAGGTATTCTTCATCGTAATCACTCACGTTATCATCATCGGTATCCTGTGATTTAAGGTTTTCAAGCAGGTCATCGTAACTTACATGTTTGGCATCATCTATTTTTACCGTTCCTTCCAGCATGGCTTCGGCTTGGCCGGCGCGTGCAACCAATAAAATGTCCTTCACGCCGTATATTTTTTCCAAAACGGAATAATAACCCTGATAAAAAGAAAGATCAGGGGCGTGCTGCGGGTCTTTTTGCTTTATCCAGTCGGTAAAATCGTCTACCAGCTTCCAGACGTTGCGCACATTCAAATAGAAAATCCCCGCGCTCTCTTTGGCTTCAACCGTAAAAGGCATACCCGTTCGCGCAGAAGCATTTTCGATATTTGGGTAGTTGGAGACAATCAGCATGCCGTCGGAAGTCACACCAAAGGCGAGGGTGATTTTGGCAAACGGCGGACCATCATAATTTTCCGTAACGGTTGGGTCAATTTTAATTTTGGTGATATCGCCTTCGGAGGTAATAGTAACCCACTCGCCGGAAATATTCTCTTTGGCCAGTTCGGCAAATTTGGCAACCTGTTTTTTGGCGGCCTCCCGGTTATTGTTCACGTTCGCCATGAAAGTGAAGTAGGGGAGAGGTGATTTTGAATCCGACTGCAGAGCAAAAGCCGATTCTTCATCCAGTAAGTCAAAAATTTCATCCAGATTTATTCCCGTTTCTTTTTTAAGCTCTGCAAAAATATCTAAATCACTCATGCCGGGAAAGCTTTCTTGTAACTGTTGACTCAACTGCTTGGATTGCGCGCGGTTGGCCTTGTAATTAAACGACTCGGCATAAGCGATAGGACTGGCATTCGGGAATTTTTTGTAAAGATTGGGCGTGAAACCTCCGCCAGGGTTAAACGAAAATCCTTTCGTCTGCATTTTGGCCAGATTGCCCGTCAGCTTAAAATTAAACTTATAGCCATCCGCTACTTCGGCCACGCTTCCACCTTCAAACTGGAACATCTCTAAAATATCAAAGAGAACGGCTGCGCCTGGTTCGTTGAGGGTTTCATTTTGCATAAAAGGCCGAGCGAGCTTGATGAGTGCTTCAATGTCCGCTGTAAAGCTAAAAAGCCGCGGGGAGAGGTAGGATTTTACCATATTTTGATACCCCGAATTATTGCTCAGCGATGGTGACGCCTCCGCTTTGCCGTCCACAATATCGCCTATTTTTTGAAGTTGCTGTTCCGTCTCTGAAAAAACAAGAAAATTACCGATTTTGGTAAAAACACCCGTGGAATCCTTGTAGATGTCCAGGGAGCCATATGTACTTTTTTCTGAACCCTGTATAAATGTATTCCACTCCTCATCGCTTAATGCAAAAGCGGCAGAGGATCCGCTATCGGATATACCCACAAAAAAGCGCTCACCACTCAAGATTTTATCGAGTACGATTTTGTTCTGCTCAACTTCATCTTCGGTCAGCCGAGCAGAAGGATTCTCCATCTTCTCTCTCAAAAAAGGCTCAATCGCATTCTTAAGTTTTCCCGTGAGATTAAAATCAAGCGTAAGGAACTGATCGCCTGGAATAAAATCTTCCGGCGCCGTTATGGTAAAAGATTGAAGGGTCGCGGGAAAAAGAAGAACGGCGATGGTAACAAGCGCCAAAATTTTGCGTTTCATAAAAGGGGAGCTTAAAGGCTAAACAGGGCCAAGTATACCACGAACAGGCCCTATTGTTTGAAAGCCCCCAGGCCTTTAAGGCTGGCAATCGGAGCACCTTCGCAATAAGCGCTGTAGCCCTTGAGCGTCACCGCAACCGGATTTTTTTCAGAAGCCTTCTTGAGCTTTGCTTCCAAATCCGCCGGGACATCTACCACTCGCAGAGTTTTATTAAACTCAGGGTAGGTGGAGACAAGATTTTGCAAAGGAAGCTCTTTTACATCTTCGGCAATAACCTTCAACATCCATGTTTCTGTTCCTTCTACATAAGCTGCTTCCCAGACATACCATCCGCGAACCGTTGCCTCTCCTGCAAATGTGGGTTTTGAACAGGTGTCTTCCACGTCACCACTCACCAGCTTCCATTTTTGGTTTATCGTAGGCTTTGAAGTTTCGCTGGTATCAGTATTACCGGCTTCGGGCTCGTCTTTCTCCTCTTGCTTGGCAGTGGCATTTTGTTGAAGAGTGAGGACTTGCTGCTTGAGTGATGCAACTTGAGACTGAAGCGTCGTACTCATTTTTTCCTGTTCACTCTGTTGCCAGAGGTAGACGGCACCTGCTGCAAAACTTCCACCAAGAAGAACGGCCAGTATTACGAAAATGCCAAATTTTAGAGATTTTGATTCGGACGGAGCGGGGCTAAGCGGAGCTGGATCCATAAATTTGGATTATGAATAAAAGGTTATTTTAAAGCATTTTAATGAATTCATCAAACAAGAAGCCAGTATCGGCAGGGCCGGGAGTGGCTTCTGGATGAAACTGCACGGCCATGAAAGGAAGTTTTTTATGACGAATGCCTTCCACGGTTCCGTCATTGAGATTTTCCATCCAAACTACCCAGCCTTTTGGCAGCGTATTGGCCTTCACCGCAAAACCGTGATTTTGAGAGGTCAAGTAACAGCGTTTTGTTTGGACGTCTATCACGGGTTGATTCTGAGCGCGATGTCCATATTTAAGTTTGAAGGTTTTGGCGCCTGCGGCAATCGCCATAATTTGGATGCCGAGGCAGATGCCAAACGTGGGGATTTTTTTGGCGAGGGATTGTCTTACAATTTCATGAGTGGCGTGGAGCATAGCGGGATTTCCTGGTCCGTTAGCAATGAAAACGCCATCAAATTTAAATTTGGACTTCCAAATATCATAATTCCACGGCACGCGAATAAAGGTTACGTCGCGTTCCAAAAAACTTCGCACGATGTTATTTTTCATGCCGGTATCAATGGCGATAATGCGTTTTTTCCCTCTGCCCTCGTTGTAGACAATAGGTTTTTTAATAGAGACCTGCTCCACCAAATTTTCTTCATTGGGATCTTGAATTTCTTTTGCCGGCGTCTTGCCGTTTTGTACAATCTGGCCCAGCATGACGCCGTGCTCCCGGAGTTTTTGCGTTAACGCACGCGTATCTACGCCCGTTAGCCCGGGAATATTGTACTGCTCCATCCATTTACTCAGGCTGCGTTTGGCGTTCCAGTGGTGATACTCATCGCAATATTCCGAGACAATGAGCCCGCGAACTTGAATCTCATTACTCTCAAAATGTTTTTTGATCTTCCACTGGTCGCGAGAATCATCCGGCACGCCGTAATTGCCCACCAGCGGATAGGTGAATACCAAGATTTGTCCTTTATAAGAAGGATCGGTAAGGCTCTCCGGGTAGCCCACCATGCCGGTATTAAAAACAACTTCTCCCTCGGCACCCGTGAGTGCGCCGAATGATTTTCCTTCAAATGTTGTGCCGTCCTTAAGAATCAAACGAGCCATTGGAAGCAGCCTACTATGGATTTCATGAAAAGTTTAGTGATACTATTCAGGCAATGGATTTTAAAGGCGCTGACATCTTAAGTGCCAAACAGTTTAATCGGGGTGATATTGAAGCGGTGCTGAAAATGGCTAAAAAGATGGAGCCGTTTGCCACCAAGCAAAAGTGGGGCGATTTGCTGAAGGGAAAGCTGTTGGCGTCGCTTTTTTATGAACCTTCTACGCGCACGCGCATGTCTTTTGAGACGGCCATGCAGCGGCTGGGCGGAAGGGTGGTTTCTGCCGTGGGGATGCAGTTTTCTTCTCTTACCAAGGGCGAAACTTTATATGACACGGGCAAAATTGTGGAAAATTATGCGGACGTCATTGTTATGCGGCACCCAGATGATTTTGCCGCGGAAAAATTGGCGGTTGGTGCCAACGTGCCGGTAATGAACGCGGGTGATGGCAGCAATGAGCATCCAACACAGTCGCTTTTGGATCTTTATACCATCGAAAAGGAGATAGGGAAGATTGATGGCCTCACCATTTCCATGGTGGGGGATTTAAAGTTTGGCCGCACGGTGCATTCGCTTTCTACCATGCTTTCTCATTTTGATACGCAGCTGATTTTTGTCTCTCCTCCGGAACTTAAAATGCCGGAGTCAGTGTGCCGCCTTTTAAAGGAGAAAAATATTAAGTACCGCGAAACAGAAGACATGAGCGAGGCTATGAAGAGCTCGCAAGTCCTTTATATGACGCGCATTCAGCAAGAGCGGTTTACGGATATGAAGGAGTACGAAAAACACCGGAATCGTTATGTGCTCACGCGCGATTTGATTGAAGAAAAAAATCCCAAGCTCGTGGTGATGCATCCGCTGCCGCGCATTTGGGAAATTCAGCAGGATGTGGATCAGGTAGCTGGCGCCGCTTATTTTAGGCAGATTCCCAATGGCGTTGCGGTGAGGATGGCGCTATTGGCGTTGGTTTTGGGAAAAAATCCTTAAGGAGCCTTAGAACGTAGCCGATTTTTCATGATTTTTGATCTTATTATAAGGAAGGCCAAAATTGTGACGCCAACAGGTGTTATTGAGGGTGATATTGGCGTACATAAGGGCATTATAAGCAAAATTGGCGGGACGATTCCGCAAAAGGCACCGGTAGAAAAAGATGGCACGGGACTTTTTGCGTTGCCAGGCACCATTGATATGCATGTGCATTTTCGGGATCCGGGGAATCCGGAGAAGGAAGATTTTGGAACGGGATCGGCGGCGGCCGCGGCGGGCGGGGTTACCACTATTATTGATATGCCGAACACGACTCCGTCTACCACTACCTGCCAAGCCTTAGAAGAAAAGCGCGCCGCGGCCGCCTTAAAATCCCACGTAAACTACGGATTTTTCTTTGGCCTCACGCATGACAATCTCCACGAAATCAAAAATGCTAAAAACATTGCCGGCGTAAAAGTTTTCTTAGCGCAATCAACCGGCGGGCTTATGGTTCATGATTCTGCCACTATTGAAAAACTTTTTGAACTGGGCAAATTCACCATTTTTCACGCCGAAGATGAGCGGATTATCAGTGAGCATCAAAAAAAATATAAAGGTTCCGTTGACCCAAGCATTCATTCCCTCATCCGTTCTTCGGGCGCCGCTTTTGAAGCCGTAAAGTTGGTTCTTCACTTAGCCAAAAAACATAACGCACGCGTCCACATTACGCACGTCTCTTCTCAGGAAGAAGTTAAGGAACTTCGCAAATTCCACGGTCCACTCGTGAGTGCCGACTGCACGCCGCATCATCTTTTTCTCACGCAGTCCGCCTACCACGACCGTGGAAACTACGTAAAAATGAATCCGCCACTGCGCACAAATGAAGATCGTCAAGCGCTTTGGAAAGGCCTTAAGGACGGCATTATTCAGGCTGTGGCCAGTGACCACGCACCTCACACAAAAACTGAAAAAGAAAAATCTTATGAGCTGGCACCGGCTGGTGTTCCTGGCGTGGAAACTCTGCTGCCGCTTCTCTTAGACTCCGTAAACCACGGCGAGATTTCTTTGCGAGAAGTAGCTCGTTTTACATCCCAAAATCCTGCCGCACTCCTTGGCATTCAAAAAAAAGGAAAAATAGAAGCTGGTTTTGACGCCGACTTAGTGCTTGTAGACATGGAAAAAGAAATGGAGGTCGGCAAGCATGGGTTTTTCACAAAGTGCGGCTGGTCGCCATTTAGCGGCTGGAAGCTTAAAGGCTGGCCCATAATGACCTTCGTTGGCGGGCAAATCGTTTACGAAAACAACGCGGTGCACAAAAATATCCGAGGCAAGGAAGTTTACTTTAGCTCCTAACTCGCCACACCAATTATCCCGCTCCCAATTGTGGTTCCGGCGTTTGTAACAAATTCATAGGTATACATACCCGGTGAAACCGGCGTACTACTCGCATTTCGCCCATTCCAAGTGGCATAAATACTCTCGTTTGCGGGTAGAGATGTGGTCGCCGAATTGAGATTCTTCACAATGCGGCCTTGGCGATCAACTATCCTGAGTATATATCCGCCGGAAAAATCGGTATTAAACCAATACCTGATGGTTGCCACGCTATTGGGCGATGAAAGGGAAATAGCATTGGTATCAACACTATGAGTGAGCAAGGAGGCGATGGCGATTTTCCCCGTGAGAAAAGAATTTGTTTGAGAACCGACAAAAAAACTATAGGTATATTGTCCGGCTCCATATGTTCTTCCTGCGGCGTTTTTGCCATTCCATTGAACGGTGTAATTCCCCGGCTCTACAGGAAGGTTCTTGCTCTCCACCAGAGATGCCGCTACTACTGCACCATACCTATCCATTACATCCAACCTTAAAGATGAAACGCGGCTAAGCACTTCATATTTGATTGTCACCGATTCGCCGGCCTGCGGGTAAAAAGTCGCCGGGTTGGCGCTGTGGCTTATGGAAGAAACTCTTGGCAGTATCGGAATAGGCCGCAGTGCGCCTTTTTGTGATTTTGAACTTCCCAAATAAACGGCGGCGCCAATAACGGCGACAACAAGAATCCCCACAACTATTTGAATCACATTTTTTGTATTTTGAGGCATGCTCTTTTTATTAAGACAGTTTTACTATTTATATTCTACGCCATAATATGCAAATAGTCAAATTTGATCATTCCCATGAATCACCCTACTCTGTAACAGATGGTAAATCTTTCGGTAGAATTTTGCGGAGTGAAATTCAAAAATCCGCTTGTGCTGGCCTCGGGCATTTTGGGAATCACCGCTTCTTCTTGGCGCAATGCCGTAAAACATGGCGCCGGCGGCGTAACCACCAAGTCGCTCTGGCTGCATGAGCACAAAGGGCATCGCAATCCGGTGATTATTGCCAACGAACATTACATGCTCAATGCGGTGGGTGTTCCTGATGCCGGTACGCAAAAAGCGCAGGAAGAAATCGGGAAATTTTTGAAGTGGGGCGAGGCACCCATCATCGCCAATATTATTGCCGGGAGTGTTCATGATTTTGGTGAAACCGCAGAAGAAATTGCCCAAATTAAGCCAGATATTTTGGAGGTCAATATTTCTTGCCCCAATGTGGAAGATGAGTTTGGCAAGCCGTTTGCCTGTGTTGCGGGGGATGCGGCGCGTGTAACAAAAGAAGTCAAAAATCGCTTAGCCAAAATGAAGCTGAAAATTCCGGTGAGCGTAAAATTGTCACCAAATGTGGAAGACATTACCGAGATTGCCAAAGCGGTTGCGGATGCTGGTGCTGATGCACTTACGGTGATGAATTCTGCTGGGCCGGGCATGGCCATCAATATTGAAACCCGCATGCCGATTTTAGCCAATAAAGTTGGCGGCCTAACAGGGCCGGCCTTAAAACCGCTTGCGGTAAAGCTTATTTACGATATTCGCCGCGCCGGAATTAAAATTCCTATTATTGGAACCGGCGGCATACTTACCGGCCGTGATGCCATTGAGATGATGATGGTTGGAGCCACGCTTATTGGTATCGGCACCGGAGTTCATTATCGCGGCGTCGAAATCTTCAAAAAAATAACCGACGAGATGGAGGAGTGGTGCCAAGAAAATAAAGTTAAAAAAATTACCGATATTATCGGTTCGGTTCATGTCATTGCGAGCGCCGCAAAGCGGAGCGAAGCAATCTAGCTCGTCTCTAACACTTTTAGCTTGGATAACTTTCCTCACGCCGTTCGGATCAAAAAAATCATTAAAGAAACGCCGTTGGTGCGTTCCTACATTTTTGACTACCCGGTGCGCGCTCTGCCCGGCCAGTTTATTAATATTTGGATTCCGGGAGTTGATGAAAAACCGATGAGCGTAGCTTTTGATGATGGGAAAAGTTATACCCTGGCAATTGCCGGAATTGGACATGGAACCCAGGAATTAGAAAAAAAGAAGGTGGGGGACTACATCGGCATTCGCGGTCCGTATGGAACGCACTTCACATGGAAGAAAAAAGAGCGCATCGCCATGCTAGCAGGAGGATACGGTGCTGGACCTCTCTATTTTGCCGCGGAGTTAGCGGTGGAAGAGGGGTGCCATGTGGATTTTTTCTTAGGAGCCCGCAGTAAAACGCATCTGCTTTTTGCCGACCGAATTCGCAAACTTAAAAACACGCGTTTTTTGCCATCTACTGATGATGGCTCCGCCGGTTTTAAAGGCTTCAACGTCGCCTGTTGGACGGAAAAAATGGAGGAAGGCGCCAAGTATGATCGCATTCTTACCTGCGGCCCGGAGCTTATGATGAAGAGCGTTTCGGATATCTCCTGGGGGAAAAAAATCCCCGCGCAAGTTTCTATTGAGCGCTATATGAAGTGCGGGTTTGGCATTTGCGGTAACTGCTGCGTGGATGATTTAGGTATTACCACCTGCCAAAACGGCACGGTGATGGATAATGCCGTGGCGCGTAAAATTAAGGAGTTTGGAGTTTATCATCGAGATTCCCTAGGCCGCAAACATCAATTTTAGCAGGTACTTAGAGGGCTTAACGCATGCCCTTTAGAGAATTTTCTATTTTCTCTTTCTACGCTTTTTTTCCAAAGCAAGCTGGTCTTCTTGTTCTCTTCTGCGAATTTCTGCCCACGCTTCACTCGCTATTCCCTCTATTGGGAGCCTATCACCACGATTAATATGGGAATTACTAGAAAATCGGTAACTCACCCTATTAAGTTCTTCCATAGTGAGATGGGTTTCAATAATATGGGTTTCCCAAAGATGATAGGCAACCGGAAAACTTCGCGTCCTCAAGAGTACACCTAAAAGTGTCTTGTCAGCCTCCTCATCTGAATTTGCACAAGCTCTGATTCTGGCAACCGTGTTATCTATAAAAACGTTGTCGTGGTAACCGTCTGCCAATTCTGCGGCAAGGTCGCGAGTTTTTTGCCATCCTCGTTCTTGGGCTTCTCGTCTCTGCACATCTTTGTGAGCTTCAAGAGATTTTGCGCGTCTTTGCAAAATACTCGTAACATCTAATCCTCTTGCTCCACATGCTGTAACTGCTTCTTGCACAACACGTTCACTCGCCGCATACCGAGCGATTTCCGGCAACAATTCATTCGTCAAAACGGCAGGGTAAATATTTTGAAGCACCATCCAAACCACTTCGCATGTTTCATCATCATCGCAATCTGCAAAAAAACTTTTCAGCATATGCAAATTATCGGCACCTTGGCCAGTACACTCTATAATGGTGCCTAAAAGGTCGCACGCGGTAGCAGGGTGAGTAGCACGGATGAATTGTTTTACCAAGAAAGCAAGATGTATACCGGCATGTTCTGCGGTAGCATTTGCATACAATCTTCTGTTGATTGCCATATCATAATCAAAGGTCGGTTCGGTTCTTATTCTTTCGGCACGGGCAAGGATAAAACTTCGGTAAACTGGAGATGCATCTCTCAAAACTCTTGTAACTTCCCTTTTACCGGTTCTCACTAATGCAGCACTTTTACTCACTGCCGCAACAGCTCTGTCGCCGGTATCATCCGCAACTGTCATAATATGAGGCGTTTCATCTGGAGCATCTCCCGGAGGATCCAGTCCCTGTTCGTAAAAACTTTCTTGGTAAGCAACCTCATCTTGCAAAGCTAAAAGATCTTTAAGCCGTGGAAAGTCCTGCATGTCACTGCCAACTTTTCTCAAAATTTGTTCGCCAACCTCTCTTTGTTCCTCATCAGGAAGTTGGAATTTATATTGTACTTTAATGGTGCCAAGTCTAGGACTCTCACCCAAATTGAGCGTTTCTTCAATCTCTTTCAATAAATCAACAAATGCTTGAATCAGACGCTCTTCAAAATCTCTTCCTGGGGCTTTAGATTCCATGAGCATTCCCATGCTTATAACTGCCTGCGGAGGAACAGAAGTGTCACGTTTTACTGTTACCAGTTCTACAAATTTTGCTGGTATGGCGGTGGCTAAATCGCCTGCTTGGCGCTCACCGATGATATTGATAAGTTTTTCCAGAGTTATAATATCGTGTGTGGACAATACTTTCCCCCCTCTTTTGTCCCATTCAACCGTTTCGGTTTTTTCCATGGGTAAATGGAGTATCTCGCTTATAGCGTAGTGTCCAGCAAGTTCACTGAACACAACACCATAATCAATTATGAGTAAGTCTATTTTTCGCATGGTTTCTCTATATGCCTCTAAAGAAGTCGGATGTTTTTTTTGCTGTGCAACGAGTACTTGTATCTTGGTGGTAATTTCAACAATATTGCGGAGTGCCAGCATTAAGTACTCCAGCAGCAGTTGGAGCCGGTCGGGTATCTGATTTTCAAAAATGACTAAACGAGTCGCTCCAGATGGCGGGCTTTTATCGAGGCTTTTTCCCATAGGGTGTATTAAACACTAAATTGGCTAATTAGTCAACTGGTCGTTTAACCTGTTAAATCTCGTCAAAATAGATCACCTGTGCAGAATTTATTGACGCTCAAACGCATAAGGGAGTAACATAAGGGTGTAATATTATTACACCCTATGAAGACCCCTTACCGTAAAAAAGTAAAATCAAAATACGCTATTAAGCTGAAGCATATTCCCGTTCTGCCTCCGCTTGGGTCGGGGTTGTTGTTAGGTAAGAAAGGGCCGCGCAAAAAAGTAAATTTCATGGTGGATCTCAATATTTTAGAAGGCATGAAAATTTTTGTGCCTTTTGGAGATAGAAGCGACTTTGTGAATGATGCGGTGGCTTATGCGCTCAAAAAGGCTGCTCAGCGAGAAGCCATGGAATTTATGGATAAAGTTCGGAAAGAAGGGAAGTTACAGATGACCGACAAGGAGATTAAAGAAGCGATTAATTATGGCCGAAAATAAATCTCTCTTCGTCGTAGATGCCTCGGTTCTTTTGAAGTGGTATCTCAAAGAAGAAAATGATCAAGAACCCGCTTTGCAGCTGCAAACAGACTACCACTACGATAAGATTTCTCTCGCGATTCCGCACTATGCTTGGTCGGAGGTATTGAATACATTGGGAAGAAAAAAATCCTTTGATGAAGTACTTGCCTATTTTTCGCGTTATTTAGCCTTTGAAATACAGGAATATTCCATCACGCTTGAAATTGCAGCCGTGGCCATTGAACTTATGGAAAAGTTCCCTAATATAACCTTTTACGATGCCGGTTATCATGCTTTGGCGCTCCAAGAAGGAGGTACTTTTGTAACCGCTGATGAAAAATATTTCCAAAAAACAAAAAAGCATGGCGGCATCATGCTCTTGAAAGACTACGGCAAGAAACGCTAGACTGCCGCAGATGGGTAAGGAGTTCTCTAACAGGCCAAGCCGCAGCTCGAGCCAAGGCGAAGATGCCGAATCAAGAAGATTCGGCTTGGCTAAGCAATTAACTCGCCCAAATGATGCTAAGGCATCAAGCAGAGCAAGCGGCGATGAGGGCGAAACTTCGGCTCAAGAAATCGCCGTGTCTCCTTTGGAAAATTATGAATCCTATTTCTCTCGCCGATTTTAAAACGGCCCATGAGCCAAGAGCTTACGTTAATTCGAGCATTCGCTTTCATCATGAATTCTCGCAGCGCGAACGTCTTAAAGCCGCGCAAAAAGCCGGCTGGAATGTTTTTCAATTTCCTTCAGAAATGCTGAAAGGAGGTGATCTGCTCTCCGATTCGGGAACAACGACCATGACGGTGGAACAAGTTGCCGCGATGTTTCTTGGCGATGAAGCTTACGGAAGCAATTACGGCTATTTCCAGCTTCTTGAAACTTTTGAAGAAGTATTCGGAATTCCTTCCCAACAAACTGAAGTTTTTTTCTTCCATCAAGGCCGGGCGGCCGAACATGCTCTCTTTTCACAAATTGGAAAATTTGGCGAGCACCTCATTATTCCCAGCAACGGTCATTTTGATACCACCCGTGCCAACATAGAAAATAATCGCATTGCGGCAAAAGATTGTTTTTCGCCACAACTTCATTCAAAGCAAACGGCACCTTTTAAAGGAAATATGGATTTGGCGGTTTTAGAGCGGATTCTGCAGGAAAATTCCCAAAATATTCCTCTTGTTTATGTCACTATCACCAACAACAGCGGCGGCGGGCAGCCGGTTTCGCTGGCCAATATAAAGGCTGTAAGAAAACTTTGCGACCACTATGCTAAGCCGTTATTTTTGGATGCCTGCCGTTTTGCCGAAAACTCTTGGTTTATTAAAGCTCGCGAAAAAGAATACGCCGGCAGAACCGTCCGAAATATTGTAAAAGAAATTTTCGCCCTCTGCGACGGATTTACCATCTCTCTCAAAAAGGACGGCTTGGCCAACATGGGAGGTGCGCTTGTCATCAAAAAAAAGAGTCCGCTTGTAGGTGAGCATCCGCGCCTTTTAAATGATATTCGGGATCATCAAATTCTCACCGAAGGTCATCCCACCTACGGCGGCCTTTCCGGCCGTGACATTATGACGCTTTGTGTGGGGCTTAAAACGGCCGTTACCGAGCAGTATCTCAAAAGCCGCATCGGTTTGGTGCATGAATTCGGACGCATGCTTAAAAAGGCAAAAGTTCCCGTACTGGAACCTTTTGGCGGACATGCCATATATTTAGATATGGACAAATTTTTTGTTAAAACCAAGCATCAGCGTGCGGATTTTGGCGGTATTGCTTTCACCGGTTTGTTGCTCCTCAAGGGCGTTCGTCTTTGCGAACTCGGCGCTTTTGCTTTTGGGGAAAATCATCCTCATAATTTTGTCCGCGCGGCGGTTCCCCGCAATAAATACGAACTGGAAGATCTTGCCTATGTTGCCGATTGCATCCAGGGGCTTTATGAAAAACGCCGCGAAATTCCGCGGGCCGTTCCGGTATATGGCCGCGACTTAACACTTCGCCATTTTAAGGCGAGGTTTAAGCTGGAGGCTTTTTCCTCATTAGTTAGCTGATTTCTCCCTGTTAGGCTCTTAGGGAATCTCTGAAAAACATCTTGCAAGCTGCGATTATTGTATTTTGGCCGCAAACACCTATTCGCAAAATAAAAGTTTGCACTAACGCTGCTAGTGCGCTATAATACGCCTATGTCGAATCTTACCATCCGTATCAATGAAAATTTAAAGAAGAAGGCTGCAAAAGAAGCAGGCAAGCTTGGCATATCCCTTACGTTTGTGGTGATTAATGCCCTTAACCATTTTATTGAATCACCTAAAATTACCATTGGCGAACCGGAAGATGTTATGGTGACCCCTGATCTTCAAAAGAGCATGGATACCATTGGCAGGCTGATATCCAAAAAGCAGCGTAAATGAGACTCATCCTTACTGATTCAATCAAAAAGAGTGAGCTCTCGCCGCTGGAGAAGGTTTTTCCGTTGAAAGTCATTCAAATTGCTGCACGGAAAGCGCTTTTAGGGCTGGGGGAATCCATAAAAAATCCCATGAAAGTTCCTTTTACTTGCCTCAAAAAACTTTATCTGACAGGAACAAGCGGCGCAGGGCGCGTCATCTTTTTACTGCTTACCAATGAACAGCAATCTGTCTTGGTAATGCTCAGGCACAAAAATGACAAAAAAATCGGGGCAAACATGGCGATACAAAATCCGCGATTTAAGGGACTTTTGGAACGGAATTTAAACCTTATTGCCAAGGATCTTCAAAACGGTAAATTTGAAGCCAGCGAAATTTGATTATCTCGGCCTTCTTTTTCAGGAAGCTTTTGGCTTTCGCCTGTCAATTTCCGCACTTGCTTCTTTCCATATCTCATCGCACGGATGCTTACCACCCCAAGGATTAAATCTTTCTGTGACTTTATCAAGTTCTTCATCGCTCATGTGTGATTCAATGATATGCTTTGACCACAAATACCAGGCCGTGTACAGGTTGGTATGCAGCAATACATTTACAAGAATTTTTCTGGCTTCTTCCTCGGAAGTTGTGCAAGCCCTTATTCTTGCCACCGTGTTATCAATGAATTTTCCGTCAGGTTCCTTGTCCCTCAACTCGGCGGTAAGGTCGCGAATTTTTTTATAATTTCTATCTCGAGCTTCCTGGCTCTTAACCTCACGGTGTGCCACAAGTGATCCTGCACGTTTTTCTAAAATGCTCTCGGCGTCCAGTCCTCTTGTCCGACATTCGGCGATGGCGGCCTGGGCAACGCGATCGCTCGTGGTATATAGGGCTATCTCTGCCAACAGCTCGTTCGTCAAAACAGGCTCATAATTTTGCAATTCATCCCAGACTGCCTCACACGTTTCTAGATCTTCACACCAAACAAAGAAAGTTTTTAGCATGTGCAGAAAGTCCGTGCCTTCATCAAAAGATTCCATGATCATGTGGAGGAGCGCACATGCGGAATAGGCATGGGTCGCGGCATGGAACTGGTCTACTAAGAATGTCCGATGTAAGCCTACATGCTCCTCGGTTGCTGTGGCATGCCATTCTCTCGCTACTCCTCGATAATAATCAAAGGTGATTTCAGTTCTGATGCTTTGTGCACGGGCTAACATGAACCTTTGATATGGAGGAGATACGGCGGCGAGCACTTCAAGGACTTGTCTTCTCCCATGATTCACCAAGGCAGAGCTTTTATCCACAACCGCAAGAGCGCTCTCGCCAACTCCTTCCGTCATGGATGCAATATCGGCGGTTTCATAAGTGGGCTCCGCAGGAGGTTCCATCCCTTGCTCCAAAAAACTTTCCTGGTAGGTAAGGCTATCTCTCAAATCCAAAAGATCGCCTATCCTTGGAAATTCCTCAGTATTGCTACCAACTTTTTGTAAAATTCTTTCGGCAACGCGTCTTCGCTCATCATCATCCATTTTAAATTTATAGCGCGTTTCTATAATTCCTATCGCCGGTCTCCTACTATGGAGGTTGTTCTCAATCTGCTTGAGTAAATCAACAAATGCTTGAGTGAGCCGTTCCGCAAAATCTTTTTCTGGAGTGTAAGGTTTCATATCCATATCGGTGGATAGTGGTCTAAGCTTTTGGCGGTGCACAGCCAAGTCCACAAAGTCTTGCGGTGCATGGACCGTAAGGTTGGAAACCTGCTGCTCACTTATTAATTTCAAAACAGTTCCGATAGTTGAAATATCTTTTGTAGATATTACTTTTTCGCCTATTTTGTCCCATTCAACGGTTCGAATTTCTTCCATTTGCAAATTCAGTATTTCGCCAACAGCGTAATGTCCCACCAGCATGCTCATTTCGAGGCTATAATCAGCTATTAGGTTATTAATTTCCAATATGGTTTTTTGATATGCAGTTAAGGTAGTTGGGTGTTCTCTTTGCTCTGTTACAAGTTTTTGTGCGGTCGTAGAGATTTCGATGAGTTTTCTCATCCCTCTTATTAAATAATTCAGCAATGGCTCAAGCTTGTCTGGGATTTGGGGGTTTCACCAGATGGCTTGTCCATAAGGTGCATATTAAACACTAAATTAACAGATAAGTCAACAGGTTCGTAACCTGTTATGTCTGATGGTAGGTTTTAAAACTGGGTTGGCGACTCAGAATCAATTGATGTTCAAAATCGTATGGAGTAACATAAGGGTGTAACAATCTTACTCCCTATGAACACCCCCCGCAAAAAAGTAAAAGCCAAATACGCTATCAAACTCAAACATTTTCCTGTTTGTCCTCAATTTGGATCTGCGTTTTTTGGCTCAGGGAAAAGACCTCGGAAGAAAGTAAATTTTATGGTGAATATGGATCTTTTGGAAGCCATAACATTTTTGGTCCCTTCGGGTAGCAGGAGCGAATTTGTAAATGAAGCCGTGGAAGAAGCTCTCAGGGATTTTGCCCGAAGAAAAGCAATAGAGGCGATGGATGAATTTCGTAGGAAAAATAAATGGAAAATGACGGACGAAGAAATTCGTAAAGCTATCAATTATGGTCGCAAATAGGCCGCTCTTCATTGTTGATGCCTCTGTGATTTTAAAGTGGTTCCTCTTTGAGCCGGATTCCCAGGAACAGTCACTCCATCTCCGGCGAGATTATTTTGAGAGGAAGGTGGAGCTAGCTGTTCTTAACTATACTTATGCTGAAATTTTGAATACTTTAGGGCGAATTCTCCCCCAAGAGAAAGCGCTTTCGGCCTTTTCTCAGCTGTTGATGTATCAATTGCAGTAATACCATACCACTATGGAATTAGCTTCGATGGGTTGCGAACTCATGAAGAATTTTTCTGGTGTCACCTTTTATGATTCTGGTTATCATGCCTTGGCTCTACAGGAAGGTGGCACATTTATAACCGCCGATGAAAAATATTTCCAAAAAACAAAGAAACAAGGCGGGGTAATGCTCTTGAAAGACTACGGCAAGAAACGCTAGGAGCTGTACGCCTTTTGCAATAATTATTTTTTATTTAATAATCCACAGGCGATAGCAAAACCTGCGCTTATTATGGCTATTCCTATGCTTGCACTTGCTGGTGCATTTTCCCAAAGCCAAAGCGGAGCCGTTACTATATTTGCTGCAAAAAATATTGAAAGGAAAAAATAAATTTTGTGCATAAATTTAATGAAATAAAATACAACAGTTGGTATTTTATCCTTTTTTACTATGGCGTACAACATCCGCGCCACTCGTGCCTAGAATCCAGATCTGCTAGAATACAACCATCCCAAGCTCGTTATGCTAACAGCTCCTAGACTGCCGCAGATGAACAAGGCTCAAGAAATCGCCAAAATCCTACTCGACATCGGGGCTGTGAAGGTGAGCATGGATCCGCCGTTTACGTGGACCTCTGGCATAAAATCTCCGGTATATTGTGATAACCGCAAACTTATTTCGCATCCCAAAGAGCGGCAGGCGGTGGTAAAAGCATTCGCTGATTTGGTGCGCGAAAAAAAACTGGATCCGGAATATATTGGCGGAACCGCCACGGCGGCCATTCCTTGGGCGGCATTTTTGGCTTATGAGCTCAACTTACCCATGGTGTATATTCGTCCGGAAAAAAAGGAACACGGTGCGGGCCGGCAAGTGGAAGGGGATCTGCCGCCTGGCAAACGCGTCCTCATTGTGGAGGATCTTATTTCTACCGGTGGATCTTCGGTAAATGCGGCTAAAGCCGTACAGCAAGAATGCCAAGGCGTGGTTACGGATGTGCTTGCGATTGTTACTTACGAATTAGATGAAGCTCAGCAAAAATTCCAGGAATCCGGTTTGCATATTTCTACGCTTACGAATTTTTCAAATATTATCGGTTTGGCGCTTGAGCGCGGGAATATTACACAAGAACAATGGGGAAAAATTTTGGAATTTAGAAAAAATCCAAGAAGTTGGTTTTCAGTTTTTGGGCTGGAATCATAGGGACCTCTCGTATTTTACCCTGGAACATTTTCACTATCAGAAAATGCTGGTGTGCCAGGCAGATCTTCTGTGTCTATATTTTGTTCTCGCCGGAGATGGGGAACTGTTGTAGGCAGGTTTGGAGGCAGCGTTGGTGATGGCGATGGTTGCGGTCCAAAACCGGATGATGGTGTCTGCGGCGGCTTAAAATGGTCCCATGCGTGTGCGGCACCCAGTGCGGTTCCAGCACTAAATAATATAAGAGCCAGGGTATTTCTTCGGACCCAATTCCCAATATCACGAAGAGGTGTTGCACGCTTAACACGCTGCAATATGGGTGATTTTCGGTGTAACACGCCGTATGGTAACGCGTGGCGCTCCACCTCAAGGGCTGAGTTCCTTCCCTCCATAAATAGATAGGATATAAGTCTTCATCATCCGTGATTTTTCCGGTTTCTGTCAAGAAAATGAACAAATTATGGCATTCTCTCGGTTCGGATTATTTGACGTGATAAATAATATATTGTAGATATATGCATGGGGAAATGAGTATAATGCAACCAATGCCAAAACAATCACTCAATTTTGCAGACCGGCTGGTAGCCGCAATCAAACAAAAAGGTACGCCTGTTTGCGTGGGTTTGGATCCACGGCTGGAAAATATTCCATCTTTTTTGAAGACGAAACATATTCATGAAAAAGGCAGAAGTTTTGTGGCGGCGGCGGATACATTTTTAGAATTTAATAAAGGTATCATTGATGCGATTCATGACTTGGTCCCAGCGGTAAAGCCGCAGTTTGCTTTTTATGAGCAGTATGGATTTTCGGGCGTTTGGGCTTTTGAAGAGACGTGTAAGTATGCGCAAGAAAAAGGACTCATGGTTATTGCGGACGCAAAGTGCAATGATATTGGGACGACCGCCGAGGCTTATGCCAATACTTTTTTGGGTGAGACGGATGTGTTTGGTGAAAAAGTTTCCGTGATGGACTGTGACGCCGTTACGGTGAATCCTTATTTGGGATACGATGGCGTGAAGCCGTTTATGGAGGTTTGTAAAAAACGTGGGAAAGGAATTTTTGTGCTCGTGAAAACTTCCAACCCGTCATCCGGAGATTTGCAAGATCGCATGACGGAGGACAAGTTGCGCAACTATGAAGTGACGGCACACTTGCTGGAAGCTTGGGGGGCTGATGAAATTGGGAAGTGCGGGTATAGCTCTATTGGCGCGGTGGTTGGAGCCACGTATCCAGATGAAGCGGCGCGACTGCGAAAAGTAATGCCGCATGTTTATTTTTTAGTCCCGGGTTATGGGGCACAAGGTGCCAAGGCTAAAGATGTAAAAGCCTGCTTTAATGAAGATGGACTTGGAGCGCTTATTAACAACGGTCGCGATATTATTTTTGCTTGGGAAAAATCAGAGACTTCCGAGAAGGATTATGCGGCGGCAGCGCGTGTGGCGGTTCTAGAAATGAAAAAGAAGTTGGCGGAATTGTTTTAAAGGGAAGAGAAATGCGCGAGCTTTTCCCACTCTTCAATACTCAGTGTTTCCGCGCGGCGTGTTAGTTCAATTCCGGCTTTTTTTAAAAGTTCTACGTCAAAAACGCCGCGAAGCATTTTTCGTTTGTGTGAGAATCCGCGGTGTATATTTTCGAAATAAGTTTTTTGCGCGACACTCGTCGTAGCTTGGTCGTGCGTCGCCGCCGGAAATTCAATTTTCAAAATAGCGGAATCCACTTTAGGCACCGGTTTAAAATTCCTGCGGGAAACAATCTTCATAATTTTAGGCACGCCAAATGTCTGTACATGAAGGGCTAAGACGTTCATGTGCGGCGGCGACGCGCATATTTTTTCGGCAACTTCCTTTTGCACCAAAAGAACGGCACGCTGCGGAAGATTATTACTTTTACGAATAAAATGATCCAGTAGCGGAGAAGTAATGGAATAGGGAATATTGGCCACCCAGTAATAGGGGACTTGCGGTGGAGGCACATCCAGCGCATCGGCATGAATCAATTCCAAATTCCGATGCGTGTCGCGGCAAGCGGCCGCGGCTAAATTCTTCTGCATGCCAAATTCGGCTTGGAGGTGCGCAAAAAGATGGTTATCCTTTTCAATCGCTTTCACTTTCACGTTGCGCGCAAGAAGAGCCGAGGTAAGAATCCCAAATCCTGGCCCCACCTCCACCACCAATGCTCCCGCAGGAAGATCGGCGTACTGCAAAATTTTCTCCACGATCATGGGTTGGATAAGAAAATTTTGACCGAAAGATTTTTTAGGATGAAATTCGCGCAGTTGCATAATTCCTTTGAAAAAACTTGCGAACTTCTTCTACAAAAAGCATAGAAAAAGAAATAATCGCCAGTACTCCCCACTGGCTCCACGTCAGTGCCATCGTCTTAAAATACGTGTGAAAGAATGGGATCTGCACGATAGCTACCGTGGCCCCAATAGAAAACGAAATTGCCGCTAGGAGACTTGGGTTTTCAAAGAACTTCATTTTAAAGACGGATATGGTTTCGCTGCGGCTGTTGAAAACATGAACCATTTGTAGCAAGGTAAGGACCACAAAGGCCATCGTTGCTGACTCAAAATAAAGCGTGCTTTCAATATCCACATTCCCACCAAAACTCCAGCCGTTTGCGATGAGATTTCCTACGAACACCGCTGCCGTGGTAAGCCCAATCCAAAGCCCGCTTAACATGAATCGGCGGACAAAAGCCCCTTCCATAATTCTAACGTTTGTTTTGCGCGGAGGGCGTTCAAGAATATCTTTGTGTACGGGTTCCACGCTCAAGGCAAGAGAAGGGAAGACGTCGGTAAGCGTGTTAATCATGAGGATGAGGACGGCCGTGAGAGGTGCCGGTAGTGCCAGCAGAATGGTAGAAAAAATAGCGATGAGCTCGCCGATGTTGGAAGAAAAAATAAAGAAAATAAATTTTCGCATATTTTCGTAAATGGTTCGTCCTTCAATGATCGCCGTTACGATAGTTTTAAAACTGTCATCCGCTAAAACCATATTGGCAGCTTCTTTGCTCACATCGGTGCCGGTAATACCCATGGCGATGCCAATGTCTGCTCGCGCGAGCGACGGCGCGTCATTTACGCCGTCGCCGGTTACCGCCACCACTTCGCCGGCACGCTTGAGGGTGTCCACAATACGGAGTTTATGTTCCGGGCTCACGCGTGCAAAAATAGTTTCTTGCCCTTTTGCCACAAAGTCCAAAAGTTTCTCATCAGAAATTTTATCCAGCATTTCTCCGGTAAGAATGTGCACTCCAAACGATTTCACGAGCCCCAGTTCTTTAGCAATGGCATGAGCAGTGAGTCCGTGATCACCGGTAATAATAAATACGCGAATGCCGGCTTTGTGGGTCAATTTAATGGCTTCTTTAACCTCTTCTCGGGGAGGGTCAATCATAGCCATAACTCCCAAAAAAATGAGGTTCGACTCAATTTCTTTCTCCTCATAATGTTTTTTATTCGGCACGGAAATTTTCTTATAAGCCACGGCAATAGTTCTCAGGGCACGATTGGCCATGAGATCCGTTCGCTTGAGGAGCTCCTCCCGAAGAGTGGCATCGAGCGGAACCATTTTATCGCCCTTCATCATATGGCTGCAGAGGGGTAAAAGCCCATCCGGAGCACCTTTGGTAAAAGCCAAAACTTCTCCCGTTGCCCGTTCTTTTACGACAAGAGACATGCGTTTGCGCCCGGCATCAAACGGAATCTCTTGAATCCGCTCATATTTTTTATGTATTTCTTCAGTCACAAAACCGGCTTTCTCAGCCGCTGTAAGTAGTGCCCCTTCGGTAGGATCTCCCAAAATGGACCAGGTATCATCCTTATTCACCAGCTTGGCATTATTGTTAAGGATGTTTGTGGTCATGGCCAGTTCCAGATGTTGGTAAAATGCGGGCTGTTCCTTTGTAAGTTTTTTTTGATTTTCATGATCGAATTCAAAATATTCCAATAGGCCGAGCCGTGGCGAGGCTAAGCCAATACTGCCCCGACCTGATGTCGGGGAAACCTTCTCTTTGGCTCCTGAATGATGAACAGAAAAGCCTCCCTTGGGTTCATAGCCGATTCCGCGGACCGTAACATCATAATCTCCCAAAAAGATCTCCTGGACCGTCATCTCATTTTTGGTGAGAGTGCCTGTTTTATCGCTGCAAATAACCGTTGTGGAGCCAAGCGTTTCTACGGAAGAAAGCTGTTTAACAATGGCATTTTCTTTAGCCAGCCGCTGTACTCCGAGCGCTAGCGCCACCGTAATGGTTGCCGGAAGGCCTTCTGGTACCGCCGCCACAGCGACGGCAACCGCAAAGAGAATGGTATCAATCAGTTCTCGACCTTGTATAAAAAACCCAATGAGAAAAAGAACGAGCGAAAGTACAAGCGTAATTTTCCCTACAAAAACTCCAAGATGGATTAGTTCTTTTTGCAAAGGACTCTTATCCTTTTCTGTTTCACTCGTGAGGCGGGCAATCTTTCCAAATTCAGTATGCATGCCAGTTTGCATCACCACCGCCTGGCCGTTGCCATGCGTCACCTGCGTTCCCATAAATATTTTTTTATTTTTCTGAGAATCTTTCCTTACCGGCACCGACTCACCCGTTAAAATGGCTTCATCAACGCGAATATCGTGATCCTCAAGAATATGCCCATCCGCCGGTATTTTATCGCCTTCATTTAAAATAATGATATCGCCGGGTACAAGTTGAGTGGCATCAATGAGGATCTCGGTGCCGTCGCGCTTCACTCGCGCTTTGGGTGAGAGCAATTTTTTAAGAGCGCTAATGGCTTTCTCTGCTTTATATCCCTGAATAAACCCAATACTGGCATTCAAAATAACGATGCCGATGATAATGGAACCATCAATTTTTTCTCCGGCGATGTAAGCAAAAGCGGCCGCCACGATCAAAATAATTACGAGCAGATCTTTAAATTGCGCAAAAAATTGCAGAATGAGCGGAGTCCTCCGCTTTTCTTGTATAAGATTGAGACCGAATTTCTTAAGAAGCGAGGCGGCTTCAACCGAGGTAAGTCCGGTCGTCAGATTTTTTTCTTTCATGTATCAATTTTACCATGTACAAAGGCATTTTTTATACAAAGCAATTTCGTTCGCTTTCGGTTGAATTATTTGATTCGTCGGTTTCGATAATTCGATTTTCCGGATCTACAATGGCGCGGAAGGATGCATACGAAGAGAGATCAAGCTGCTCATATCGCGTCCAAGGAGTTCCGGGTAGAAGCTCGGTGATTTGTTCTTCAAAAATGACGGTTGCACTTCCGTCTTCACGAATGCCGATAATGCGCACCGTGAACGGCGACGTCACCCCCATCTCGGAATTGTTCATAACCATCAGCTCGGATGATCTTGTGAAGTGGCAAAGGTCTATCATGCTGAATTGTATGGTGAGATCCGGTGCTTGAGAAACTCTCTGCTCATCAAGGTTGATGTTGACGTCGGCTCCGCCGCGAGTATTAGGGGAAAAAGAGAAGGAAGTATTCAGAGCTGAAAGTTGGAAAGACGTATTTTTGTTTATGCACGAAACCGTAAAATCAGAGATAGCAGAATCGAAGGTATATTCCACGTGAGGAGAGGCATCGAGAAGGAGAGATTGCCCGCTTATTTGTGGCGCCATCGGACAAATGGTTGCAAAAAGACACCCTTCAGCAGGCAACGTCATGCGGTTCAAAATATCCTGTGAGTGGCTGGCGTCAGGAAAAGACTTATTGGCAAAATCATCGAGCCCGATTGGTTTTCGGTACTCTATACAAAGAGGATTTTCGCGATAAGGAATGCGCAGTACCTGTGAGCCAGAAGATTTTGTCTCAAGAACATCGAGAGGATACGTTCCGTCTTGAGTGATAGTCGTAGAAGTAACCCAGTTCAACATCTTTTTTCTCCATCCGTTGATGTGACCTTCAAAATATGCACCTCCCATGACATCAAAAGGATTCAAATATTCTATTGGGTAACAACCTTCATCGCTGAATGATGCATCACCACACTCCAATCCATTGGCATGCCCAAGGAAGCTGTCGAATGCCCCATGTCCAAGTTCATGTTCAATGATCGCACTCGTGAAGGTAGCGATAGAGGCAATGCTCGTGGTAGCTTCGCCGTCTTGACTGATAAATTGCCATTTACCAAAGCTTAAACCGCCACCTGTTGTTTGTGTCGAGGGATAGATGACCAATGCATCCACATCTTGAAAATTTACCGAAGGATCACAGGTTTCAATTGCTGCTGCTGTTTCGCTGCCGCCGTCAGTTGGATACGGACCAGTCCAAACGGTATTTCCTGCATATTGCGTTTGGATACTTACTTTATTATAAGAAACTTCACGGTAATAATCATTGACTCTCTGCATGACAGGCCGAAGCGTATTAATGGAAATTTCTGGATCATTCGAGTTCCATCGCATGATGCAAACAAGCACCTTTAAAGGTGTTCCGCTTTGAGCTCTCGGTGGCGCAGGCACTCTATTGCGATCTTCAGCGAGTGGGTATGGGAGTTCAAACAATAAAAACCATTTGAGTTTCATTACGACATTGAGCAGTTCCTGTTGAACAGCTCCGCTTTGCGGGCTTGTTTGTGACCGGATGACGTTTTGCAAGACCGGGAGTGCAGTAGTGCGAATTTCACTAATGCGTTTGGCTACTTCCTGATACTGTTCTTTATCATACAAAGCTTGAATTTTAGGTATTGATGACTTCATATTATTGAGCGTTTCTCGAAGTGGGTCACTTAAAGAAAACAATTCAATCTGACTTATTTGCTTAGACCAGGATATTAATAAGCTGGGAAGAAGAGCCATTTTTTTCGTGTACGCAAGTTTGTCATTTAATTGTTCATGATTAAAAAGATGCAGGAGGTTATCTTTGTTCACCATGGAAGCTCCGGAAAATTTTTGCTCAAATTCTTGAAGTTTTTTCTCCACTTCTTTATCGAAAAAAGAATGTAGCAACTTTTTGTTAGAAGGTATCATTTTTTTAGACTCATCTTTTTTCTTAAGAAGGTCTTTGAAGTTCGGTAACTGCGCGGCTTCTTGTCTTGGAGGAGATGGTAAACGAGGGGAAGGGATTTTTTTCTTGCCAAAAGGATCAAATGCCCCTTTAAAAAGTTCCGTATTCGGAATAACCATGACAAGGAACAAGGTTAAACCCAACACAACCAGAATAATTTTAATTTTTTTGAGCATGGGAGTACGTTATTTCTTCATGTATACCGTAGCGGTACCTGTGCCTTCTGAAATGCCGCGGAAACTTCTTGGAAGGAAATGAGTACCCTCGCCTTGAGGAGTGCTTACATCAGTGGTCACATATACCCCATCAACATCTTGCGAGAAAACAATCTCTGGAGCAAAAACATAATCGGCATCTGATCCTGAGATTCCGCGCTCACCGCCTCCATATCGGCAAGAAAATAAATTCTTCATGACGCTCATGGAAGTACAGTTAAAGACTTCGGTGATGAATGCTTTTTGAAAACGATGCATGACAAAAATATCTCGCTCAGTATAACATATTTCACTCAACGAACTCACCGTACCTGCCCTTTTCTCCACTCGGCTATTTTTTTGTGATCACCATTCAGCAGTACATCGGGAACCTTGAGTCCTTTAAATTCGCGCGGTTTGGTGTAATGCGGATATTCTTTTTTGCCTCCCAAGGCCTCGGTAAAGGAATCTTCACGCGCAGATTCTTTGTTCCCCAGAGCCTTGGGCAACAGCCTTGTAACCGCATCAATAAGCACCATGGCGGGTAACTCGCCGCCGGTGAGTACATAATTGCCAATGGAGATTTCCTCGTCAACACACAGTTCTTTGATCCTTTCATCAATGCCTTCATATCGGCCGCAAAGCAAAATGAGGCCGCGTTTTTTAGAAAGCTTTTTTGCCAATTTGTAATCCAACATTTTCCCTTGAGGAGAAAGATAGATCACCGGCGCTCCTTTATTTTTTTTCTTCACCGCTTTTACACAGTCATAAATGGGCTGAGGCGTCATCACCATGCCGGCTCCTCCGCCGTAAGGAGTTCCGTCCACTTTTTGATGCCGATCTTTGCTGTACCGGCGTATATCATGAAAACGAATTTTGATAGTCTTTTTTTTGATTTCACGGCCAAGAATACTACCTGCGAGATAGGAATCAAGGAGATGAGGAAAGATAGTGAGAACGTCAAACACCATGGAGCGGCGTTTTTAACGTTTACTGAATTGAGGTGCGCGGCGTGCTCGTTTAAGACCGTACTTCTTGCGTTCTTTAATGCGGGAATCTCGAGTCAAAAAGCCCATTGGCTTAAGCGTGGTTCTTAAATTACTGTCATGTTCCAAAAGAGCTTTGGAGACGCCATGACGAACCGCTTCGGCTTGGGAGTGAATGCCTCCACCATGGACTTGGACCACAATGTCAAAAGTTTTGAGAGTGTTGGCCATGCGCAGCGGCGCCATAATCTTGTCTTGATCCGTAAAAACCGGGAAGTAGTTTTCAAATGTACGTCCATTAATGGTAATGACACCCTTTCCATTCTGGTAAAGTCTCACACCGGCAACGGATGTTTTTCGTTTACCGTTAGCGTAAAAATACGTTCCGCTCCGTTTTGGAATAATGCCTTGGTGAACCTCTTCTTTTTTGGGCGAAGCGGATGGCACATTAGAAGCATCTTCAAACGAAGCAACGGTTTTAATAATTTGTGGGGTTTTTTTAGTCGCAACTGCTTTAGCCGGCGCCTTTGGAGCTGCCTTTTTTACCGGTGGTTTTTTTGTGACTTCCTTTGCCACTGCCGGTTTTGCTTTCTTTGCTGGGGTTTTAGCCATAGATCTTAGAGTTTAAGAGGCTCCGGAGATTGAGCTTTCACATTGTGAGTGTCTTCCGGGAAGATGTGGAGCTTACGCATAAGATGTTTGCGAGTTTTGTTGCGCGGGAGCATTCCCCAAACCGCGTCATAAATAATTTTTTCCGGTTTGGTCTCAGATATTTCTCTGGCGGTGCGCGTTCTAAAACCACCTGGATACCGAGTATGCCAGTGGTACATCTTCGTGTCCATTTTATTTCCGGCTAGGCGAACGGACTTGGCGTTGATGACGACCACATAATCCCCGCAATCTGTCTGAGGTGTAAAGAAAACCTTGTTTTTACCGCGCAGAATATTGGCAATTTTCGTAGCAATCGGTCCAAGCGTTTTGCCTTTTACATCAACCAGGAACCACTTTTGCTTAAGTTCTTGCTCGGTGGGTACGTGCGTTTGCTGTGATGGTTTGAGTTTCATAAAATATTAAAGAAGTTCAATTTGAACGAGACAGGCACTATCACCTTTGCGCAGTCCAATGCGTGTAATGCGGGTGAATCCGGAAGTTCGTTTTTCGTACTTGGGCTTGAGTTCGTCCATCAATTTGCGCTGAGCAGCTGGAACCGAACAGAAACGAGGCAAAATGCGAATGGCCTCGCGTTTTTCTTTCCTCTGAGCAAAGTTCATGAGTCTGCCGAATCTTGCAGCAACTGCCTTAGCTCGGGTTTCCGTAGTGCGAATGCGGCCATGGAGAATCAAAGACGATACGAGATTCTTGAGGAGTGAGTCGCGGTGAGGCTTCGCAAGTCCAAGTTTTTTAAGTTTTTTCTGGTGGCGCATAAAAATAAGGGTAAAACCCTATCACACATCGGAAAGTTTCAAACTACGAGCCTCAAGAGCGGCGGCGACTTCGTTAAGCGCTTTTCTTCCAAATCCGCGAAGGTTAGTAAGTTTGCTCTCTGTGCATTTTGTAAGCATCTCAATAGAACCAATTTCGCCATTAATGAGAGCATTAAGGGTTCTTGGGGAAAGTCCCAGAATTTCAATAGGCGTATAAGATTCTTGCGTTGGCTTTTTGGATTCCTCTTGCTCCGCCTTTGCCGTGATCTTGTTCACATCCGTCATGAAGTCAGGCTCCACAGAGACATCTGCCACATTGAAGAGTCCAAAGTAGGATTTGAGAACATTGGAAGCAAATTTAAGGGCATCTTCCGGGCTAAGAGCACCGTTTGTCTCAATTTCCATGGTGAGTTTATCTAAATTCGTGAGGGAACCCACACGAGTGGACTCCACATCGTACTTAACTTTTTTGACAGGGGAGAAGAAGGCATCAATCCAAATAATGTTTACAGTGTCATCTGTTTTTTGAGCCTGAGCAACTGGACGGTAACCAACGCCTTTTTCAATTCGCAGTTCCATATTGAGTTTGCCGCCTTTATCTAAAGTCGTAATGTAAAGTTCTGGATTGAGAATTTCCACGTCGCTTGGAACCTCAATATGTTTGGCCAGGATAACGCCTTCTTTGTTTACTTTCAAAGTTCCGACGGCTGGTTCTTTGGAACCTTTCTTAAGCTGAAGGAGTTTCAAATTCAACATAATATCGAGTGCGCTCTCTTTCACACCTTTCACCGTAGCGTATTCATACGTCACACCCTCAATGCGAACGCCCGTAACGGCTGCGCCAGGAAGGGATGAAAGCAAGACTCGGCGAAACGCATTACCCACCGTCATGCCGTAGCCCGTAGGAAGAGGACTCACCGTGAAGATGGCGTGTGTGGCAGAAATGCGTTGAATGCGAATCTTTGGAATCCCAATTTCTTCTTGAATCTGATGCATAAGAGTGGTGGAAAGGAATAAAAGTGTAGGAATTCTAGGCGAGCGGTTTACCTCGAGTAGAATTCAATAATCATTTGAGGTTCAACGGATGCCTCCAAATCTTGCTTTGCGGCTTTTCCGATGACTTGTCCCGTAAAATTCTCAGCATCTACTTTGAGCCAAGCCGGTGGGGTAGTAGCCCGCTTTGAGAGATTTTCAAAAGCTGGCATCGTCTTATTTTTTGGACGCACAGTGAAACTATCGCCTTCTTTAAGTTGAATGGACGGCACATTGGCACGCTTGCCGTTGAGGGTAAAGATACCGTGAGCCACAAACTGACGAGCCTGACGTCGCGTGGTGGCAAAACCAGAACGGAACACGATATTATCAAAGCGATTTTCTAACTGGCGAATAAGCTCTTCACCAGAAACTTCTGGACTGGAAATCGCATTTTTGTAATATTTTTGAATCTGTTTTTCTGAAACTCCAAAAATACGCCTCGTCTTTTGCTTCTCGCGAAGCTGTTTGGCGTAGTCGGATTTTTTGCCATGCGTATCTTTTCCGTGCATGCCCGGCGGATAATTTCGGCGCACCGTAGCACACTCGTGTTTATCGCACAGTTTCATGCCTTCGCGGCGGCAGAGACGACAGATTGGTCCTAGATAACGACCCATAAAAAAATAAAAATTAGATGTTTGTCGCCCATGCAGGCGACATGATGCGAAGGCTAGACGCGGCGTGCCTTACGAGGACGGCAGCCATTGTGAGCAATAGCTGTTTTATCACTAATAGTTTCAATAGAAACTCCAGAAGCACTTACGGCTCTTACCGCTTGGTCGCGTCCGGATCCCGTGCCTTTTACAGAAACATGAACTCGTTCCACGCCTAATGCCTTGGCTTTTGTAAGCGCTGTTTCAGCTGCCACCGAAGCAGCATAAGGCGTCGCTTTTCTCGTGCCTTTAAATCCGCATGAACCCGAAGATGCCCAGCAGACCACATTCCCATTCATCTCAGTCACCGTTACAATCGTATTGTTGTAACTGGCCTGAACCGTAACCATAGCCTCGGTAAGGCTATGCTTTTTGGACTTCTTCTTGCGCTTCTTGGCACCAGCTTCATCCTCGCCGCTTGCTCGGTTTGATGCCTGAGCATCATCGCCTCCTTCGGCTGCAGCACCTTCCGTGGTTGCGGATGGCGCATCTTTTGCAGGGGCATCAGCTGGAGCAACACTTGGTTTTTTGGGTTCTTCTGCCATAAAAAATTTGAGTGGTTGCGCCCTTCAGGCGCAGTTATTGGTTTAGCCTCGCTAGAGTCATCTATGCAGATGACATGATGCTGAGGCATCAGGCTCGGCCTGTTACTTCGTTACCTTTTTCTTGTTGGCTACCGTTACGCGTTTGCCTTTTCTTGTGCGGGCATTCGTTTTTGTTCGCTGGCCGCGCACCGGCAGACGTCTTCGATGGCGAAGTCCGCGGTAGCATCCAATCTCCTGGAGTCGTTTGATATCCAGTTGAACTTTGCGGCGAAGATCTCCCTCAACCGGCATTTTGGCAATATATTCACGCACCTTATTAAGATCTACTTCATTGAGATCCTTCATCTTCACATCCTTATTGATGTTTAAATCCGTAAGAATGCGCTTAGAGACGGACCTCCCAATGCCATAGACGAGCGTCAGTCCTGCTTCAATGCGTTTGTTGTCTGGAATATTTACACCTGCGATTCGAGCCATAAGGAGAGAGATAGATTAACCTTGTCGTTGCTTATGTTTAGGAGTTTTGCAGATAACGCGGACGACTCTTCGTCGTCGAATAATCTTGCATTTAGGACATATGGGTTTTACGGAAGCTCGGACTTTCATACCGGATTAGATGGCGGACTTGGCCGCGACGAATCAAAATTATCTTTATAACGGAAGGTAATACGACCGACTCCTTGCAAATCACTTGAATCAAGTTCAATCCGGACACGATCGCCCGGAATGATTCTTATATAGTGGAGGCGCATTTTACCTGAGATTTTTCCCCGAACGACCATGTTCTCAGGGAAGCTAGGGTCAGTGATCTTAATGTTAAAGAATGCACTCGGAAGATTTTGGAGGACCACACCGTCAACCTCCCATTTGTTGCCTTTTGGCATAATTTATCGTGAAACAGTCTTTTTTAAGAAAGCAGAGGGATATTAACCAAAATCATGCTTCTCCTGCAAGGAAATTAAAAAAATCTATTGCGGATAAACGGCGTTTATTGTGTCGTTATATTTTGTCAAAACTTCGCAACCTGATGGCGTTATGGCAATAGTATGCTCCACTTGGCACGCCATGGAATGATCGCGGGTAACCACCGTCCAATCATCGCTTAGAGTGTCCACAAAACGTGCACCCATGTTAATGATGGGTTCCACTGCAATAACCATGCCTGGGACGAGCAGAGGGCCTTTGCCTTTTTTGCCCATATTGGGAACCTCCGGCTCTTCGTGCAGCTGGCGGCCAACCCCGTGCCCAATGTAATCGCGCACCACAGAATATCCGTGTGATTCAATCCATTGCTGGACGGCAAATCCAATGTCTCCCGTATGGGCTCCAGGCTTTATAGCAGCCAAACCTTTTTCAAAGGACTGCTGAACCGTTTTTACAAATGTCACTATTTCGGGCTTCACATTTCCAATGAGCACCGTTACAGCCGCATCGGTATGAAATCCTTTGTGAATAACACCGCCGTCAATGCTTATGATGTCACCGTCTTGCAGCACTCGCGGACCAGGAATGGTGTGTACCACTTCATCGTTTATCGAGGTGCAAATAACCGCAGGGAAGCCGCGATAGCCTTTAAAGGAAGGTGCCACATCGTATTTTGCCATCATTGCCTCTGCCTTGAGGTTGAGGTCGCCCGTCGTCATGCCAGCTTTTGTCTGAATGGCTAACTCATGCAAAATTTCTGCGAGGATTTTGCCGCCCTCGCGCATGGCTTGGATTTCTTCGTTGGTTTTAATGTGAATCATAGAATTTGTGTGCACAGGCCCTAACCAAGTTTTTCAAAAAGATTTTTACTGACTTCTTCAATGGTGCCTGTGCCGTTTACCGTGATCATTTTTTCACGCGTTTTCCATTCTTCAATCACCGGCAGCGTTTCTTTATAAAAAATATCAATACGCGTGCGGATACTCTCCGGGTTATCATCGGTCCGTCTGAATAACGTCCCACTACATTTTTCACAAACCGGGTGGGAATAAGCAAACGGATAGGTTGCCTTGCAATCCATACATATGCGTCGCCAAATCAATCTTTTTTCAGCTTCATGTCGTGAAATATCAAAATAAATACCAATATATTCTCGGTTCATTTTCTGTAGTAATGCTTCAAAAGTTCCGCTTTGTTCTTGATTCCGGGGAATACCATCAAAGATAATTGGCATTTCTGGATGATTTTTTGGCACGAGAGTAGTGATGCAATTTTCAACGATCCTCATTACAACTTCATTGGACACTAAGTGTCCCGCATCAATTATGGATTTAATTTCTTTTCCTAGTGGTGAATCTTCTTTCGAGAGTATTCTAAGCTGTTCTCCGGTTTCGAAATAAATTGGAAAGGAATTATTTTTATCAACTAATTTCTTAATTAATATTTTCCCTTGGGTTCCTTTTCCCGCACCTTGTATTCCAAAAAGCACATAATCCATAGCAGGGTACAGGGTACAGGGCCCAGGGTATGAGGGTCAATCCCGGAAAATATTTTCTTCTTATAGGTAGCACGGCCTGGCGGCCCTGTCCGAAAAAAATACGCAATCGCCACTACACTAACTTCTCGTAATCATGCATGATGAGCTGCGCGTTGATTTGTCGCACCAGCTCCAGCACCACGCCTACGATAATAATTAACCCGGCGCCGGAAATGAGGCTTGGTACCGAACCCAATTGTGATCCGGAAAATGCAATTTGAAGAAGAATGGGCGCCACGGCAATGAGTGCTAAGAAAACACCGCCAAAGAGATTTAAGCGATTAGAGATTTTTCCAAGATATTCCACGGTTTGGCTTCCTGGTCGAATACCGGGAATATAACCACCTCGTTTTTGAATGTTCTCCGCCACCTGCTTGGCATTGAAGGTGATGCTCACGTAGAAGTACGTGAAGAGAATAATCAATAAGAAGTAGAGGATGAGGTAGAGAGTACTATTTGGAGCAAAATAAACCGAGAGAAATTCGCCGGTGCTCTTGAGCCACTCGGTGCCTGAGCGTTGGAAGAATTGAGCCAATAAACTTGGGAAGCTTACGAGTGAAACGGCAAAAATGATCGGAATCATGCCTGCCTGATTAATACGAATCGGTAAAGCGGATTGCTCGCCGCGGCCTTGGAACTTGTGGCCCGCGTAGGTAATGGGAATTTTTCGCTCGCCTTCGGCAACCAACACAATGACTACCAATAAAATAATCGTGAAAAGAATGGTGCCAACAAATGGAATGAGGGCCTGCGTATCGGTTTGGCCAAGATACAGGGTTTGAGCCACAATTGCCGGCATGCCGGCAATAATATTCGTGAAGATGATGAGCGAGATGCCGTTGCCAATGCCTTTTTCGGTTATGATTTCACCTAACCACATGAGCCACAGAGTTCCCGTGGTGATGGTCAGCATAATTGGCAGAATGACTTTTGGATCCTGGATGCTTTCAATAATAGGAATTTGTGACTGAGAATTGAGGAGCAAAATGGTTCCGTAGGATTGGAGCAGGGCGAGCGGGATGGTGAGCCAACGGGTATATTTGTTGAGGGTTTTTTGACCTTGTTCTCCTTCCTTAGAAAGATTCTCCCATTTTGGAATAATAACGGTGAGTAGCTGAATAATAATGGATGCATTAATGTAAGGGGACACTCCCATCAGCACGATAGAAAAATTTTCTGCGCTGCCACCCGTAAGCGCCGAGAAAATTCCAAAGAAAGAATTTTGCTGGAAAATAGCCTGGATTGCCTGGAGATTGGCACCAGAAATAGAAATTTGCGTAGTAAGGCGATAAACCAAAAGTGCGCCTATTGTGAAGAGGATTTTCTTTCGCAGATCCTTAGAGTGCCAGATTTGCGCAAAGTATTTCATGGGTTTATTTTGCCTCAGATGGGGCCTTGGAAGCAACAGTCTTTTGAGATGCTCCAGAAAGCACGATGGTTCCGTTTTTCGCTTCAATTTTTTGCTTGGCGGATGCGGAACAGGCATCAACTTTTACCGTAAGCTTCTTTTGGACTTCTCCGTCACCCAAAATTTTAACCGGCAAGTTTTTGCGTGAAACCAGCTTCTGCTCATAAAGAGCGATGAGATCAACCGTCATACCTTCGTCAAACACATTCAAGTCGGCAACATTCACTACTTGGAAAGGCACGCGGTTAGGATTGTTGAACCCTTTGAGCTTTGGAAGGCGTCGGAGGAGAGGAGTCTGTCCTCCTTCAAAACCCTGCTTAACACGTCCACCAGAACGAGATTTTTGGCCTTTAACGCCTCGTCCGGAATACGAACCTCTACCAGAACCGTCTCCGCGTCCTGCTGCGCGGGCGAATCTGTGAGCACCTGCCTGTGGTTTAAGGGTGTGATGTCCAATCATACAGTGGGTTTTTTCATGGGTTTAAGTTGCCCAAGCGCAATCATCATAGCTTGTGCATTGGTAATTCGATTTCTGGCGCCGAACATTTTGCTGAGCATATTTTTAATTCCGGCTAGTTCTGCAATTTTACGAACGGCACCGCCGGCAATAATTCCTGTACCAGGGCTGGCTGGCATCATAAAAATTTTAGCGCTCTTAAACTTTACCGTGACGTCATGCGGTATAGTGCCGTTTTTGAGCGGAACCACCACCATGTCTTTTTTGGCCTGAGTGATAGCTTTTTGGATGGCACCGACGACTTCGTGGGATTTTCCAATACCAATGCCCACTTTACCCTTTCTGTTGCCAACAACCACGGTGGCGCGGAAACGCAAACGGCGTCCTCCTTTTACTACGCGCGTTACACGATCAATTTGCAAAACTTCTTCTTCATATTCGGAAGGTTCTCTTCTGCCTCCACGTCCACCGTGGCCCCCGCCTGGACCTCCGCGTCCTCCTCCGGGTCCTCCGCGTCCATGCCCACCACCCGGACCACCACGCCCGCCGCCACCTGGTCCTCCGCGCTTGCCTGCCGGTAGGCTAGTTCCGCGTTGGGGTGCTGCTCCTGCTGCCGGTACATTACTTTTCTGTTGTTCCATAAGATTTTAGAATTACATTCTTGATTCCTGACTCCTGATTCTTGACTCAGAACACAAGGCCGCCTTCACGTGCGCCATCGGCGAGTGCTTTTACGCGACCATGATATTTATAGCCGTTTCGATCAAATACACAAGTTTTTACGCCTTTTTCGAGAGCCTTTTTAGCCAGTTCCATACCGACTTTTTTAGCACGCTCGGTCTTGGTGCCTTGCTTAATGAAAGCACTATCGCTCGCAGCAGCAACCACAAGCCCTTTGGCATCGTTCACTAATTGAGCGTAATTTTTCTTAAGACTTCGGAAAACCACGAGCCGCGGACGAGTTTCTGAGCCTTCTATGCGGGCACGGATTCGGATGTGTCTTCTTTCGCGTTTGAGGAACTTCTTATTGTTCATAATGTTTACGCTCGTCTGCGCTCGAACCGGCAAAGCCGGATTCTCGCTTGCCTCGCGGCGCCGCTGTGCGGCGCTCATAAGGCGCTAGACTGTTAATAAATAGTTAACTTCTTCTACGCACCGCCTTTAGCGGCGGCTGTAGCGGCTTTTCCGGCCTTGCGGCGGATTTGCTCGCCAAGATAACGAATACCTTTTCCTTTATAAGGTTCTGGTGGACGGAGTCCTCGAAGCTCGGAAGCCACTTGGCCCACCAAACTTTTATCAATGCCGGAAACCGTGATGATGTTCTTCTTTTCTTTATCAATTTCAAACAGAATGCCTTCCTTAGCGGTGTATTCAATAGGATGAGAGAATCCAAGCGCCAGTTTGAGCTTTTTGCCTGCAATTACTTCAGCGCGGTAACCTACACCTTGAATCTCAAGTTTTTTGAAGAATCCCTTTGTGACGCCCTCAACCATGTTTGCCACCAGCGTTCGAGTAAGACCGTGGAGGCTTCGATCAAGAATTTCTTCGCTCTTGCGCTCTACGATGATTTTTCCGTCCTCAATTTTAATAACGACGCGAGCGTGAGGAGCAAAAACAAGCGTGCCCTTTGTCCCTTTTACGTTGAGCTTGCCCTCTTTAAAGGTAACTTCAACGCCGGAGGGAATGGTAACTGGTTGTTTGCCGATTCGAGACATAAAAAATTTTCTTAATATACTTCGCAAAGGAATTCACCGCCAACTTTTTGCTTACGGGCTTCTTCGCCAGGCAAGATACCGCGGGAAGTAGAAATAATAGCAATGCCTTGGCCGTTTTTAACGCGCTTGATTTTATCCCAACCCACATAAATGCGTTGGCCAGGTTTGCTGACGCGCTTGAGCTGAAGAGGTTCACCCTCCGCACGAAGCACAATGTGCAGCTCCTTGGTTTTTTCTATGGCGACTTCCTCAACTTTTTCTAAGAAATGCTTATCCATAAGCACCTGTGCAATCGCCTTGATCATGCGAGATGATCGCACCGTAAGCTCGTGCCGTCTGGCAGAGCTGGCATTACGAATGCGTGTGAGAAAGTCTGAAATAGGATCGGTAAGCATATGGTGAAATAAAATTACCAGGAAGATTTTTTAACGCCTGCAATGAGTCCGCGCAGCGCCAGTTCGCGGAAGCAAATTCTGCAGAGATCAAAGTAGCGCATGTAACCACCGATACGTCCGCAAAGCCGGCAGCGATTATATACCTTTGTTGGATGATGAGGCTTTTTACCGGCTGCAAGGGAACGGAGGAATTCATCCTTGAGTCGGCGGTGTTTCACTTTTAAGGCTTTTCGAGCCATAAATTAAGGAGAGATTAATGTTTAAAGGGGAATCCAAATGCTTTTAAAAGTTCGAGTCCTTGTTTGTCATTTTCTGCCGTGGTCTGAATGGTTATCTGAACGCCGTGAGTCTTATTAACATCATCGGCCTGAATTTCTGGGAAGACGATGTGCTCAGTAATTCCCACGGAATAATTTCCTTTTCCATCGAATGACTTTTTAGAGATGCCGCGGAAGTCACGAATACGGGGGAAAACTACATGAACCAGTTTTGTAAGAAAATCATACATGCGTTTTCCGCGGAGCGTAACAATAACGCCTGAGACCATATTGATTTTGAGCTTAAAGTTAGAAATGGCCTTTTTGGATTTCACTATCATAGGTTTTTGGCCAGCAATCATCGTAATATTTTTGACGATTTCTTCGGGATCCTTCCCCTGTGCCACGTGACTTCCAACGCCGACGTTAATTTTGATAGCCTTAATTTTTGGCACAGCATTCCGGTTTTTGAGTCCGAGTACTTTACTGAGCTCGGGAACCATTTCGTCGCGATAGAGTTGTTGGAGAGTTTTCTTCATAAGGGATTTAAATGGTCGCGCCCTTCGGGCGCATTACTTGCTTAGCCTCGCCTCGACGGCTCGGCCTGTTAAACTTTCTTCGTGTGTTTTTTCTCAACGGCTTTATCGAGGCTTTGAGAACATTTTTTGCAGACGCGCTGCTTCTTTCCTGTCTTAAGAACAATGTGGCCCACGCGCGTTGCTTTAGAACAGTGTGGACAAATCACCATGACGTTAGAGATATCAAACGGAGCTTCAAAAGTGATTTTCTGGCCAGCTTGATCGGCTTTACGCTTAATATGTTTGACGCGCATGTTGATCTTCTCAACGACGGCTTTACGATGTTTTTCGCTGACACGCATGACCTTTCCGGATTTTCCGCGATACTTTCCGGCAATTACCAACACATTGTCGCCCGTATGAACTTTCATAAAACTTCAGGAGCTAAAGAAACAATTTTTTGAAAACCTTTTTCACGGAGTTCGCGAGCCACTGGGCCAAAGACGCGAGTTCCTTTTGGTTCACCTTCCTTAGTGACAATCACGCAGGCATTGTCGTCAAAGCGAATGTAAGATCCGTCCTTGCGTCGGATTTCTTTGTGCGTGCGGACAATAACGGCGCGTTCAATCGCCTTTTTCTTCACTTGGGCGTGTGGTGTAGCTACTTTTACAGAGACCACAATGGTGTCGCCTACCGAGGCATAACGGCGCTTGGAACCACCGAGCACCTTGATGCACTTCACGAGCTTAGCGCCGGAGTTATCGGCCACAACGAGTCTGGTAACTTGCTGAATCATGAGTAAAGTTAGGCTTTAGGAAGGGGAGGAACCACCGTCCAACGCTTGAGTTTGGAGAGTGGGCGCGTCTCATAAATGGTTACTTTATCGCCGACTTGATACTTGTTCTCTGGATCGTGCGCATAGAACTTTTTAGATGAACTTACGAGTTTTTTATACTTTGGATGAGCTCTTTTGGAAGTAACTTTAACCACAAGGGTCTTTTCCATTTTGTTGCTCATGACAGTTCCAACTTTAGTTCTCATAAGAATTGAGGATAATTACTATTTCGTTACGGCACTTTTAGCATTCTCTTTGACTTGTTCCATAGAGAGCCAGCGCTTCATGGTTTTAATACGAGCAATGTATTTGCGCAAGCTTTTTAACTTCGACGTCTCTTTGCTCTGGCGTCCTGCAACCGAGAGTCGCAGCTTGAGCAAGTTGATCCGGCCTTTGCGGATTTCTTCAACCAGTTCTTTCTCTGTCATCTTTTTGAGTTCGTCGGGGGTAAGCATGGGGATTGTTGCGCCCTGCGGGCGCGTTATTGGCTTAGCCGTCGCCTCGACGGCTAAGCCTGTTAGTGTGAGATAACGAAGCGAGTTCTTACGGGGAGTTTGCTTGCAGCCAGGTACATGGCTCTCTTGGCGAGATCTTGGGTTACGCCATCCATTTCCATAATAATGTGGCCTTTTCGTACCTGTGAGACATAGAATTCGACGGTTCCCTTACCGGCACCCATGGGTACTTCAGCCGCTTTGCGAGTGATGGGCTGGTGAGGAAAAATTCGAATCCAGATTTTTCCTCCGCGTTTGAGGCAGTGCGCAACAGCTTTACGTGCGGCTTCCAGCTGACGAGAATTGATCTCGCCGCCACTTTGAGCTTTGAGTCCAAAAGATCCAAAGCTGAGTTGATGGCCGGAAGTTGCGACACCATACTGGCTGTTTCGCATCCGATGCCACTTCCTATATTTCGTTCGAGCAGGCTGTAACATAGAAAATCTTAATGAAACACTTCACCGCGATAAACCCACACCTTTACTCCGATGGTTCCATAGGTGGTTATGGCCCGGTAGTAACCGTAATCAATATCAGCACGGAAAGTTTGAAGTGGAATTTTTCCGGCAGCAAAGAACTCACTGCGAGCAATTTCAACACCATTGAGACGCCCAGCGCAGTTGATCTTTACGCCTTTGGCGCCCGATTCCATAGAACGTTCAATAGAAATCTTGCAGGCGCGTCGGTAAGGGATGCGCTTTTCGATCTGCTTGCCCACCAGCTCTGCCAAAATGTAGGCATCTTGGTACGGCTTCTTAATCTCTTTAATGTTGATGATGAATTTGTCATGGAACTTGGCTTCAAGATCCTTGCGAAGATTATCAATGGCGGCTCCTTGGCTGCCAATGGCAAGACCTGGCCTTGAACTCATAATATTCACCGTAACTTGATTGGCATTGCGGAGAATCTCAATATGAGAGACGCCAGCTTCGGAAAGTTTTTTCTCAACGAACTTTCGAAGTTGAATATCCTGATGCAGCGTCTTTGCAAAGTTATGCTTGTTGGCATACCACTTTGAGTCCCAGGTGCGGTTGATACCGAGACGGAGTCCAATTGGATGTACTTTTTGACCCATGGGGAGAGAAATAATTAAGCTTGAATTTTCTGAGTAACTTTTACAGGCTTTTCTTTAATAACTTTTTTCACTTTTGCATCAGGAGCGGCTGTACGCACGGCCACTTCTACCGTAATGTGGCTTGTTCTTTTGAGGATAGGATGAGCACGTCCTTTTGATACGGGACGATGCCGTTTAAGAGTGGATCCTTCATTCACAATGATCTTGCTGATGTAGAGATCTTTGCGCTGCTGTTTGAAGTTTTGCTCGGCGTTGGCAACGGCAGAGCGAATCGTCTCCATAAGAGGCTTGGCACTTTTCTTGGGAGTAAAGCGCAGAAAGTTAATGGCTGTTTCTGCGGATTTGCCGCGAACAAGATCAGCGACGAGGTTCACTTTTTTTGGAGAGATGCGGAGATATCTTCGGATAGCTTTCATGAGGCGAGGGAGCGAAGCGACCGAGCCTTTTACCAATTGAGGGTTGTCGCCGTTAGCTTAGTGAGTGATATAAACTTAGGAGCACAGATTAAAGATTTTCTATTTCGCTGGTGCTTTAGTAGGGGCAGCGGCACCGGCAGCAGGTGCACCGGTTGCTCCAGGAGCAGGAGCGGCGCCGCCTTCAGCGGCAGAACCAGTACCAACTTCGCGAGCCAAACGGCCACCGTGAGCTCTAAATTTACGAGTAGGGGAGAATTCACCAAGACGATGTCCCACCATGTTTTCACTTACGAACACCGGGATGTGCTGCTTGCCATTGTGGACTCCAAAGGTGTGGCCCACAAATTCTGGAGGAATCTGGCAAGAACGTGCCCAAGTCTTGATAATCTTTTTTTGTCCGATGGCATTGAGTGCCGCAACTTTCTTCACAAGTTTGGCATCTACGTAAGGACCTTTTTTTGAACTGCGATGTGACATATCACTCAGTTTTAATTAATTGCTTGCCCTTGCGGGTGCGGATGATAAAGCGGTTTGTCCATTTTTTGCGCGTGCGAGTTTTGTGACCCAACGCCGGGGCACCCCATGGAGTTTTAGGATGAATGAGACCGATCGTAGTACTTCCTTCACCACCACCGTGTGGATGATCAATCGGGTTCATGGCTTTACCTTGTACTTCCGGACGCAGACCTTTCCAGCGTGCTCGGCCGGCTTTTCCAAGCGAGACCAAGTTGTGGTCAGGATTACTGACGCGACCAATGGAAGCGTAGCAGGTTTTATGCACAAATCGAAGTTCCTTAGAAGGCATTTCGACCTGGGCATAACGACCTTCGAGCGAGATAAGCCGTGCTGCTGAACCAGCAGATCGGATAACTTGCCCGCCCTTACCGGAGGTCATTTCCAGATTATGAATCTCAAAACCAACAGGAATATTTTTAAGTTGAATGCGATTGCCAACCTTTATTTTGGCCTTCGCCTTGGTCATAATGGTACCGCCGACCGTAATGCCGTGTGGCGCTAAGTGATAACGTTTTTCACCATCGGCGTAGTGCACCAACATAATGAAGCAAGTGCGGAAAGGATCATATTCAATGGCGGCAACTTTGCCTGGCACATCCAATTTTTCCGTCTGTTTAAAATCAATCAAGCGATACAAAACCTTGTTTCCTCCGCCGCGATGGCGCACCGTGAGGCGACCCTGATTATTACGACCAGCGTGTTTTTGAATGCGTACGCGCAGACGTTTCTCAGGACGATGTTTCGTGAGTTCTTCGTACGTAAGGCTAACGCGGAAGCGTTGGCCGGGAGTCGTTGGTTTAAATGATTTGACTGGCATAGAGATGGGTGTCCTTGCGAGCGTTAGCGAAGCAATCTAGTGTAGGTTGCTTCGTCCCATGGATGGGACTCGCAATGACAGTTATGACTTAACTTTAGGCTTCATGGCATCAATTACCTTGAGACCTTTGGTGGTAATAATAACTTTTTTTAAAGCTGGTCTCTTTGTTACTGGCGTCCGAGCCTTTCCAATCTTAGTCTTTTTAGGCGTTTTGATGACGTTCACTTTTGCCGCATCAACTCCGTAAATTTCTTTGAAAGCGGCGCGAATATCAACTTTGGTGGCATAAGGCCGAACAAAGAACTGAAACTTTCCCTTCTTCTCTGCGGAAGTTGCTTTTTCGGTAATGACTGGACGTAAAAAGAAATCGAAGGTTTTCATGTGAGAAATTATGAGCTAAGGAAGACTTCTTCTAATTTAGCGATTGAGGCTTTTAAAAAGACAATATCTCTATACTTCAGCAGGTCCACAACATTGAGGTAATTTACCAGGATAGATTTAACTGAAGGAATGTTGCGGCTGGAACGGTAGAGAGTTTCATCTTTACCTGGGAGTACAAAGAGAACCGTCTTTTTAAATGGAAGTTTTTTGAGCATCTCATTGAACTTCTTGGTCTTGGGAGTTTCTGAATCGAATGCTTCTAATGCGGAAACGTTGCCGTCTTTGAGCTTTGAAGCGAGGGCAGAGAACAAAGCACCACGGCGTTCTTTTTTAGAAGCGAAGAGCTCAAAATTTCTGGCGTTACGAGGACCAAAAGCCACACCACCTCCACGGAAGTGCGGGTTGGTAATGGAACCCTGGCGGGCATTACCAGTGTGCTTTTGTTTGTAAGGTTTTTTACCACCACCACGCACCTCACCTTTGGTCATGGTGTGAGCAATAGGGTGGCGCTTGTTGGATTGCTGCAACACGAGCATGCGATGCATGAGAGGCTTATTGATAGCGTGCCCAAAAATTTTTTCTGGAACCATTACTTCGCCTTTAGGGCTGCCGTCTTGTGAGTACAGGGGGATTTTCATAATTAACTGTTAACCATTACGAGTCCTCCGCGCGGCCCGGGAACCGGACCCTTGATGAGGAGAATATTTCTTTCAGGGAGAACTTGGATGAGTGGAATATTTCGAGTGGTGAGACTCTCAAAGCCCATATGGCCGGCCATCTTTTTACCTTTGTGGATGCGGCCTGGGTTTGAACGGGCACCGATGGAGCCTGGTTCGCGGTTGAAGTGGCTTCCGTGGCTGCCTGGCCCAGAATGGAAGTGGTGGCGCTTCATGAAGCCAGCAAATCCTTTTCCTTTGGAAACGGCTTTTACCGTTACCAACTTAATTTCTTTGAAGGCCTCCACCGTAACTTGGTCACCGACTTTGTAATCCTCCGGCTTTTCAACATGGAACTCGCGCAGGAACCGGTATTTTCTGGTTTTGCGCGGTTTTTTCAATGCGTTAAACCCGAGGACTATCGCCGGATATCCATCTTTGTCTACCGTTTTGATCTGAGTAATGACCGAAGGAGAACAACTCAGAACGGTGACAGGGATCACACGACCATCGTCTTGGAATATGCGAGTCATGCCCATTTTTGTGCCCAGAATACCTGGCATACAGGAGAGGTTAGGAACTACTTTGCGAAACTTTTGGACTTGCTGGGAGTTATCCCGTCTCGACATACGTCGGGACGCCTAGGTTTCAAGCTAACGTGCTGATTTTCTTATTAGGTGCTTGTACAAGTTACAGATAACCAATTTCGATGTCAATTTCAGGTTACAGAAGCACTTGACATTATTACTTTAATATAATACAATCTTCATCCTTATGAATACTACACCCTCATCGGATAGAAGAAACATAGATCAACTTGTGACGGATTTAAGGAGAGAACCCCTTCAGCTTCCTCCTGCCAATGCCACAGATGTGCAAGAGCGCCGTTTGGCCATTCGTAACCTTATTTTGGAGGCAACTCGCAATACCCTTTTTCAATTGTGTGATAACCAAGGCAACGGGCTTGTATACGATAACGCTTGGCCACCACTTGATGGTGTTTCAACGATAGTTGATGGCCATGACGTACACGATTTTATGGAAGCCTTTCGTCATCATCTTGACCCGCAAAGTCCGCATTTTGATAATCTTCTTGCCGACCCTGACGTTGGAATTACTCGCCTTATTTCAATTTTTACCAAAATGGCCGTGGAGGTGGCCAGCCGAGGAGGAAGTCCATCCGCAATCTTTAAATATTTTAGAAGATTAACTGAAGAAGATTTACCAGTTGATGTACTAAGTGTGGGAAGAGTTCCGGAAACAAAATATTATGGTCTCGAAGAATTGCCCTGGGATAAACCAGAAAGCAGATCTAAGCCATTTACTGCCAAAGGATTATTGCAAGAGAAGCTCGGTGGAGCTTTGGTGCGTTATTGGTCATTTATGAATGACTATTTCTTAGCGCAAACATTACAAGAACCGAGATTTGCAGAACAAGCTGAATATATAAATACATTTAAAAAAGCTTTTGGAGATTTGCTCAGTAAAGCTGGTATTACGTCTGACTGGATTATGTGTTGGTTCTTTACTATATCTCATGCACTGGAAACCCAGGTGACTTCTGCAATGACCACGGAGATGAGCTTGGCCCTTATGCAACTCGGACAGGAAACAGTGGCCATTCTGGGGGGAGGTGACCAAAATAAGCATGCACTCATTGGACAGGCAGTTCAAAAATTTGCACAACAAACATTGCCGGCTTTAGTAAACCAAGCGCCGCAAGCAGGACCAGCTTTGCTTCCCATTCGACAAGCTGAGGAGTGACATTCCGCTCGCAATGACATCGCTATTTCTTCGTGGGTAACTCGCTGGAGATCATCTTAATTTCGACATCCACACCGGCTGGTAAACTCAGGTTGCTCAGAGATTCAATGGTCTTTGGCGTTGATTCCGTAATATCAATAAGGCGCTTGTGCTCACGCATCTCAAACTGCTCGCGGCTGTTTTTGTGAACAAACGTAGAGCGGTTTACCGTGAATTTTTTGATGCGTGTTGGCAGGGGAATAGGACCGGCAATAATGGCTCCGCTTTTTTCTGCCGTATCAATGATGAGTTTTGTGGACTCATCAGCAACCTTATGATCAAAAGCCTTGATCTTAATTCTGATTTTCTGTTGAGCTGTGGCCATAGAAAGGATTGTCCTTGCGAGCGTAGCGAAGCAATCTAGACTAGTTTGCTTCGTCGGCCTTTGGGCCTTCTCGCAATGACATTACTCGATGATCTTTGTTACAACTCCGGCACCAACCGTCTTACCACCTTCACGAATAGCAAAGCGAAGACCGGCGTCCATAGCAATAGGTACTCCAAGAACTACCACGAGTTTGACGTTATCACCTGGCATAACCATTTCTGCGCCGGCTGGAAGTTCAATATTTCCCGTCACATCCGTGGTGCGCATATAGAACTGAGGCTTGTATCCTTTGAAGAATGGAGTATGACGACCACCTTCTTCTTTGGTGAGTACATAAATTTCGCACTCAAACTTGGTGTGAGGCTTGATAGTTCCTGGTTTAGCAAGAACCTGTCCGCGTTGGATTTCTTCTTTTTCAATACCGCGGAGGAGGAGACCTACGTTGTCTCCAGCCTGACCTTGGTCCAAAAGTTTCTTGAACATTTCAACACCAGTAACTACCGTCTTGCGAACGGGAGTAATACCAATGAGCTCAACTTCTTCGTTAATCTTCACAACGCCTTGTTCGATTCTTCCTGTAGCCACCGTACCGCGTCCTTTAATAGAGAAGACATCTTCTACAGGCATGATGAATGGCTTATCCAAAGGACGATCAGGCATTGGGATGTAGGTATCGAGCTGTTCGAGGAGGTCAAGAATTGGTTTTGCAGCGGCCTCGTCATTTGGATTTTCCATAGCCTTGAGAGCGGAGCCTTTAATAATTGGAGTTTTATCGCCTGGGAAGCCGTACTTGGTAAGAAGTTCGCGGATTTCCATTTCCGTAAGCTGGGCAATTTCCGGGTCAGCCATATCCATCTTGTTCATGAAAACGACGATGTATGGAACGTTTACCTGCTTGGCAAGAAGAATGTGTTCACGAGTTTGCGGCATGGGTCCATCGGCGGCAGATACCACAAGAATAGCGCCATCCATTTGGGCAGCACCGGTAATCATATTCTTAATATAGTCAGCATGACCAGGACAGTCCACGTGAGCATAGTGGCGGTTTGGAGTCTCATACTCCTGATGGGAAGTGGCAATGGTAATACCACGAGCCTTTTCTTCTGGAGCGTTATCAATCTGGTCATAGCGCACCGCCTTGTTGGAAGCGCTTGGCCACCTAGCGGAACACACCATGGTTATGGCGGCCGTTAAAGTTGTCTTTCCATGGTCAACGTGACCGATGGTACCGACGTTGAGATGAGGTTTCTTACGATCGAACTTAACTTGATCCGCCATAGTATTAAAAGTTAGAAGTTAATAAAGCTTAAATAGCGAAGATGATTCTAGAGGAAGAAAAAGGGCTTTGCAAGAGAAAAAATGAGGAAATATGGCATTAATATATGGAATGTTCTTGGGCTCCGCCTCTGCTATTCCTGTCCCATTTGAGCTAGATCGCCAAAATATATGGAATATTCTTTGGCTCCACGGCTACTCGTTTCGTTATTCCCATCTTTGTTTATGATCTCAAAATGTTCTGCTCCAACAATATTGGAACCTCTCCAGTGAAGGGTGAACTCGCTCCCTAATCCGCCACCAGATCCTCCATTAAATGATTCATTCTCTGGAAGGGTGACGAGCAATTTACAGGAATCCTTAAGGAGATCGCAGATATAAAGTGTTCTTTGATCCATTAAGTCGGGAACATAGGCCAATCTTGTGCTATCGGGCGAAGCAGTGAAGTTCATCCATCCGCCAGCCCATATAGAATTTATTGCCATTTTTTTAAATTTTTTCGTCTGGGTGTTGAATTTATAAAGAGGACCATATCCGGCATCAGTTTCGGGCATCGTAACTGAGAAAAAAACTGCGTTGGAGTTATAAGGTTGAGCGATGAGAGTCAAAGATTCAGTCACTTTTAAATCAGGAAGCTGGTCGCGCACATTTTGTAGCACGATGCTTTTCTTTCCTGTTTTGCGACTGATTTTATAGAGCTTTGAGGTAAATCCATATTCCTCTCGTTCAGACCATTTTATCTCAATACCATAATCAAATAGCTTGGTACTTTGGGCACTTGCTGGAACAGCAAAAAGTAAAAAAGCCGCGCTGCAAATGGAGACAGAAAAAATGATTTTAATAAATTTTTGCATAGCAAAAAATAAAGCTTATATTAAGCCGAGTATATCACATTTATCTGGCTCTCGCCGTACCCGTTCCGCGGGATTCTTTGATCTTTTCGGAAACGTTGGCGGGAACTTTTTGGTAGTGCCCAAACTCCATGCTGTAGCTGGCTCGGCCTTGGGTCATGGAACGTAAATCGGTGGCGTAGCCAAACATTTCGGAGAGGGGAACGTGAGCCTTAATAAACTTGGCCATGCCGCGATCTCCGGTTTCAAAAATTTGTCCGCGGCGAGAACTCAAGTTACCCATAACATCTCCAAAGAAATTTTCAGGAGAAACCACTTCCACATTCATGATTGGTTCAAGGAGATGCGGATCGGCTTTGCGAGCCGCGCCTTGGAAGGCGAGTGAACCGGCAATTTTGAAAGCCAATTCAGAAGAGTCAACGTCGTGGTAACTTCCATCAAAGAGTTCAACTTGAATATCCACAAGCGGATAACCGGCCACGACTCCACGAGTAAGGGCTTCTCGAATACCTTTATCAACGGCTGGGATAAATTCACGCGGAATGCGTCCACCGACGATTTTGTCCAAAAATTCGTAACCTTTTCCTTTTTCTAAAGGACGAACGAGAAGTTTTACGTGGCCGTACTGACCGTGACCACCTGTTTGCTTCACATATTTTTCCTCACCTTCAGCCTCTTTGCTAATAGTTTCTTTGTAAGCTACTTGCGGTGTACCAACGTTGGCTTCCACTTTAAATTCGCGGCGCATACGATCCACGATGATATCCAAATGGAGTTCACCCATACCAGAAATAATCGTCTGGCCAGTTTCTTCATTCGATTTTACTTGGAAGGTAGGATCTTCTTCAGCCAATTTTTGAAGGGCGATACCCATTTTCTCTTGATCGGCCTTGGTTTTTGGTTCAATGGCAATGGAGATAACCGGATCAGGAAACTCAATCGCCTCCAAAATGATGGGATGATCCACGTCGCAAAGCGTATCACCCGTAAATGTCTGTTTAGGGCCAATGAGTGCGGCAATTTCTCCGGCGTGAACTTCTTTAATCTCTTCACGCGAGTTGGCATGGAGCCGAACCATACGGCCAACGCGCTCTTTTTGTTCACTCGTGGCATTATAAACATACGAGCCGGTTTCTAATTTTCCGGAATAGACCCTAAAGAAAGCGAGTTTACCAACAAAAGGGTCAGTAGCAATTTTGAAAGCAAGCGCCGTGAAAGGTTCGCTTGCGTCGGGCTTACGTTCTTCTTGCAGCCCGGTGCGTGGGTTAATACCTTTAATAGGAGGAAGATCAAAAGGAGCGGGGAGGAAGAAACAGACGCCGTCGAGCACAAACTGAACACCCATGTTTTTGAGTGAGCTTCCGCAAAAAACCGGATACAACTGGCCTTTAATGACACCGCTTCGAAGTCCGCGGCGGATTTCGTCTATCGTTAATTCTTTGCCTTCGATGTACTTGGCCATGAGGTCATCGTCAAACTCGGAAGCTTTTTCTAAAACTTTGTGGCGATATTCCGTCACTTGGTCCTTCATATCTTCTGGAATAGGAATTTCTGTAATTTTTTCGCCGTTTTCACCTTCAAATTTGTAGGCTTTTTGCGTGATCAAATCCACAATGCCGCTAAAGCTGCTTTCGTAGCCGATGGGAAGCTGCACCGCTACGCCGCTCTTGGAAAGGCGTTCGTGAATAGATGCCAGCGTCATGAAAAAATCCGCGCCGGTCTTGTCCATTTTATTTACAAAAGCGATACGAGGAACTTCATACTTATCGGCTTGGCGCCAGACGGTTTCGGATTGCGGTTCGACGCCTTGGGATCCATCAAACACGACAACGCCGCCATCCAGTACGCGCAAACTACGCTCAACTTCCACCGTAAAATCTACGTGGCCGGGAGTATCAATAATGTTGAAGCGATATTTTTCTCCGCCAATGGTGGGAGTCCAAAAACACGTGGTGGCCGCAGCGGTAATCGTAATGCCGCGTTCTTTTTCCTGTTCCATCCAGTCCATTTCGGCGGCACCTTCATGCACCTCGCCGATTTTGTGTTTCTTTCCGGTATAAAAAAGAACACGTTCAGTGGTGGTGGTTTTCCCGGCATCAATATGAGCAATAATGCCGATATTACGCGTCAGTCGGAGATCTTCAGCCATAAAATTTTAATATTTAGCAAAGTGAGCGAACGCCTTGTTGGCCTGAGCCATGCGGTGCGAATCGTCCTTCTTTTTGACAGCGGGACCTGTGCCTGCAGCGGCTTCAATAAGTACGCCGGCAAGTTTTTTACCCATAGGACGTCCTTTTATGCCACGTGCCGCGGCTATAATCCAGCGGAATGCGAGGGAGAGTTGGCGGTTGGATTTTACCTCAACAGGAATTTGATACACCGCGCCGCCGATACGTTTGGGACGGACTTCCATGGTGGGTTTTACATTATCTACGGCTTTTTCAAACACACGTTCTGGATTTTGTCCGGCCGCCTGTTTGCTGATTTCAAGAAAACTGTCACGCAAAATTCTGCGGGAGGTAGATTTTTTGCCGCACGACATCATCGTGTTGATGAAGCGTTCTTGGAGCGGATTGGAACCTTCGGGAATGTAGATTGCTTTTTTCATAATGTTTACGCTCGGCCTTGCTCAGACTGGCAGAGCCAGATCTTCGCTGCGGCCTCGCAGCCCCGCTGTGCGGCGCTCATTAATTAAATAAGATATTTGAAATTCGTTACTTAGGTCTCTTAGCACCATACTGACTACGTCCACGGCGACGAGCCGTAACACCTTGGGTATCAAGAAGTCCGCGGACAATGTGATAGCGCACGCCGGGAAGATCCTTCACGCGTCCTCCGCGAATCATGACCACGGAGTGTTCTTGGAGGTTGTGGCCTTCACCCGGAATATAAGCGATAACTTCCATCCCGTTGGTAAGGCGAACCTTGGCGATTTTACGCAAAGCCGAGTTGGGCTTTTTAGGTGTCATGGTGGTTACCTTAATACAGACACCGCGTTTGAGCGGAGCAGAAAGCGGGATCAGTTTGCTCTTGAGGGAGTTCCATCCAAATTGCAACACCGGAGATTTCGACTTCTTAGACGGGGGGTGGCGTTTGTGGCGGACGAGTTGGTTAATGGTTGGCATAGTGAGTCACAGTCTAGCGGATAAAGTTATCGAGTCAAGCTATAGGGCCTGTTCGCATATAATTCTTGCGATGGTTGGACAGGAATATGGTTGGATTTAAGGCGCGAGGAGCACAGTGTAGCATAGCTACACAAGCGACGAGCAACACGGAAGACAGCCATATTCCTGTGCAACCCGTAGGGAAGG
>JBBTWV010000003.1:0-6950 GCA_038062615.1 Patescibacteria group bacterium
ACGTCCTGCAACGTAAACGGTTTTGTTTTTTGTCATGAATGGCAACGATGTCATCGTCATTTTTACCGTATTGACTACAGTCTTCATTTGGACAACCTTGTTGTGAGATGTATTCATTCATTGTGAGAAAAAATTAGGTATAAAAAAATCCACGAGATTCTTGCGAACTTCGTGGAGGTGATTGAGTGCTCTTTCTTCTGTATTAACTCCTAATCATCAGAAGAGCTCACCACGAAGTCCGTGGGGCTCATCATCATTGAGAAACCGGATGGATTTAAGACAGAATTAGTCATAACAAGATTAAAATTTACTTAACTGTATGCAGTATATCGACTGTTTGACGTTTGTCAATAATATTGTACTCATATAGTGTGAAGCTGTAGGTAAAAAGCTTAAGAATACGGTGTTTTGGCTCGTGAAGGGTCTCAATTTGGACTTTGATGCGAAATGAGTTACGAACCTTTCACATGCATAAAATGCCGCTTTCCTACTTTTACAAGAAAGCCTTTTTTGCTGAGAGTGAGGACAAAATTTGGGTCGGTAATTTTTTCATCATCCACGCTGACGCCTCCTGCTTCCACCAAACGGCGAGCCTCACTTTTTGAAGGCGCAAGGCCACAAACCGCCAAAAGGTCAATAATTTTATAGGACTTCTCCAGAAGTGTTTTTTCTGGAATGTCCGTTGGCTTGCTGTGACATTGGAAAATTTTCACAAACTCCGCTTCCGCTTTTTGCGCCTCCCCGTCCGCGTGATACATCGTCACGATTTCTTTGGCGAGTCTCATTTTTAAATCGCGTGGATTTTGGCCAGCTTTAATCGCCTGCGCAATTTCGGTAACTACTTCCATCGGTAAATCCGTACAAAGTTCAAAATATTGAATGATGAGTTCGTCCTTTATCGTCATGATTTTTCCGTACTGATCCAGAGGCTCGTCGGTAATATTCACCACATTATTGTTGGTTTTGGCCATCTTGCGGCCATCCGTGCCTTCCAAAAGTTTTACGGTTAGCACGTGTTTTTCATGATGGTTAATGATTTTTTGAAGAGTTCGCCCCGCCAACATATTAAAAAGCTGATCTCGTCCGCCAACTTCCAGGTCCACATTCATGGCCACGCTGTCGTAACCTTGCATGAGCGGGTACAAAAATTCATGTAATCCAATAGGCTTAGATTTGGCAATGCGTTGCTGATACATTTCACGCTCTATCATCTGCTGCACGGTAAACTTGTTGGCCAGTTCCAAAATGTCTTTAAAGTTGAGTTTACCAAGCCAGTCGCCGTTATAGCGAATTTCAATCTTTGAAAAATCCAAAATCTTGCCGGCTTGAGCTTTGTAGGTTTGAAAATTTTCCTCAATTTGCTCCTGCGTAAGCGGTTGGCGCACGGAGTCTTTATCGGAAGTGTCTCCAATGAGCGCGGTAAAATTACCAATCAAAAAAATCACGCGGTGGCCAAGACGCTGAAAATCGCGCAACTTGCGCAGGGCAATGCTGTGCCCTAAATGAAGCCGCGCGCCAGTAGGGTCAATTCCCAAGTAAAGCGTGATCTTATCTCTACTTCTCAGCTTTTTTTCCAGCTCAGTCCGGACGATGACTCCATCTACTCCTCTTTCCAGTAATTCGTTGATTTCATCATGTTTTTTCATAATAAGGTTGCGCCCTGCGGGCGCATTAATCGCTTAGCCTCACTGTGGTTCGGCCTTACACTATCATACAAGAAAAATTTCGATTTGCATAAATGAAAAATCCTATTATAATAAAATCCTCCGTATGTTGTCGTAATCTGACAAATATTATTTTATCATCTTAAATCATGCTCAAAAACATACTCCAAAAAATAGGTCTGTCTGACAAAGATGCAGACATTTATTTGGCTTGTTTGGAGCTTGGAACCCAGCCCGCCAGTGTGATTGCTAAAAAGGCCACCCTCAAACGTCCCACCACCTATCTTATCTTGGAAGGCTTGGTAAGGAGGGGTTTGGTGAGCGAATATACCGGTTCCAATGTGAAATACTTCACGGCGGTATCGCCAGAATATCTCCTTAATTTTGTGGAAAAGCAGCGCCGAGAGCTTACCGCTCATCAGCGCGAGCTGGAGGAGTATTTGCCGCAACTCCAATCCCTTTCTAACCCTTACAGCTTGAGTCCTAAGGTTCGTTTTTTTGAGGGCATGGAAGGCGTTGAGCGTGTGATGGAAGACACGCTTACTACCGAAAAAACTGAGATTCTTACCTTTTCTTCTTTGGATCGTTGGTTCGCGCGTGAGGATTTGCGCGAATTTATTGCGCGTTATGGCCAACAGCGGAGTATGGAAAAAAAGATTCCGCTTCGTGGCATTGTGATTGATACTCCCCTTGCCCGCAAATACATTGAGCAGGACTACCCGGGTGATTCTCTCATTACCCAAACACGATGGTTCCCGCAAAATATTTCCACCTTCCATAACGAGATTAATATTTACGAAAACAAAGTGGCGATCTGCTCATTAGGCCGACATGAACTTATTGGTTTGATTATTGAAAGCCAAGAAATCGCCGACAGCCAGAGATCCATTTTTGAAATGTGCTGGAACAATGCAATGTTATCTATCCCGCAGAAAAAAGTGTAATTGAGATTTATGCCACCAAAGCTGCAAAATGTCTTGAGATCAGATGGAAGGGAGATTGTTTGTCCTGAAGACGCGAGAGGAAGCAGATTAGTTGTAGGAATGCCATCATTAGCACGGGGCATGAATGAACCAACATCGGTCGGCCTTTTGTATACGATATTGAAGGCTGTCCAAATTCACCGTGCGCAAATTGTTCCCGCCATTCTGGAAGCAAGTTTAAAGATTGATATTTTCGGCGCACTTCCTTGGCATCTGACTCATGGTGCTGATTTTGATGCAGCCCGCCACGAAGCCGTGCATCTGCCACATGGTGATGCACGAGATAGAGAACAAATTGGTAGGAGACTGAGAGAAATAGAAGAGAGGCAAGCAAGTGTAGTAGCATCACTGGTCGGTCTTTTATATCGGCAAGATGATATAGCAGTGGAAACGTATACGGAGAGATTGAGGACTGGATATGTTGAAGGAAGCCGAGGTAGGCAGCTTGAAAGAGGTCGGCTCACTCAGCAATTTCATGCAGCAGAAAATATCCGCGGTGGTGAACAAGAACTTCAAATCTCAGCTGATAGAAGCGAAAGATTCAATGTGTCTCTTGCACGTCTTGTACCAGGCTGGGCCAAGAAAAATTTAGATTCAAAAGCACCTGGTTATCATCAGCGACTTAAAACATTGGCTCACTACGTCCTCTTAGAATTATTTGAAATAATGAACTCCGTTACCGATCAGCGCATCCTTTTGCATTACTTTAGAGAAAGAGCGTACCTTCCTGTAGCTACGGCCTATATGGAACTTTTTGGAGACGATGATGCTAAAACAAAAGTTGATCAATATGTATTTATGCCAGAACTTGATGATTTAAAACTCCCATCCCCTCCGTCAGCTGGAGCAACAGTAAATCCGGCCTCGTCAAAATTAACTCTCTCAGAGTCGTATCGTGTTGGGGAGGGTCATGACCCACTCAAGCTTCTCATCTTCCCGGCTGACACCGTTGATGCCATGATGGAGAAGTTAAATGCCGCTCATATTACGCCGGAAGTACGCTTAACCTATCTTAAGGAAGTTGTGGCCAAGATTCTTGAACTTGTGCGGGTTTTAAATTTTGGTCAGGCTTATAGTCGTAAAAAAATCGAAAAGCTCCTTCCTGCAGGTTTGTTGGAGGATGATACAAAACTTTTGTTTAATATGAAAGGAATATTGAGGGCATTATATGAATTGGTAATGGAACCCTCTAATGAGGTTATTCAACAGGCTGTGAGTATGCCAAATGGATATGCATCCCATGATAAGCCTAGATTCGAAGCTTCGCCGCCGCCTGGTGCTCAGCCCCTTCCAGTTAGAGCACCCAGGCCTGAAGAACCGGCATTAGTTTTAGCTATGGCGGGAAGAACGCCTCCATCTTCGCGAGGAGGAGGGCGTCATGGTAGAGGAAATGGTACATTATAGGAAGTATGAGAATTGACGTTTTTTTGCATCAGAAATTTCCTGAGCAGACCAGGGGCTTTTGGCAGCGCCGCATTCGTGAGGGTGCGGTAAAGATAAATGGCAAAATGGTGAAAAGTTCGCACGAAGCCATAAAGGGTGATGAAAAAATAGAGATGGAGGATATCCAAGAAAAAAAAGTGCCTCAAAAAAAATCTTCTACGCAAGATGTCGCTATCCCCTTTTCTGTGATGTTTGAGGATAAGGATTTGATGGTTATTGATAAGCCAGCGGGAGTTGCGGTGCATCCTCCTTCGCCTATGAAAACGATATTGGATTCTATTCAGGAAACTGAGCCGGCGGCAAAACTGGTTCACCGGCTTGATAAAGACACCTCGGGAATTTTGGTTTTGGCGAAATCAGAAGCCATGCACGCCAAGCTGAGCCAGCAGTGGAAGGAGCGAAAAGTGGAGAAGCAGTATTTGGCCTTAGTAAGAGGAAGATTTGAGGTAAGCGAGGGAGCTATTGAAGCGCCCATTCGGCGAAGCATTAAGGATAGAAAGAAGATGGCCGTGAGTAGCCGGCCAGGAAGCCGTCCGGCGGTTACCAAATTTAAAGTCCAGGAGACCTTCCGCGATGTTTCATTGATCCAGGCTTTTCCCAAAACCGGTCGTACACACCAAATCCGCGTGCACTTTGAAAGTATCGGGCACCCTATTGTAGGAGACCACGTTTATGGTGATTCAAAGTTGAACAAAAAATTTGAACAACAATTTGGGTTGAAGCGGCAATTTCTGCATGCAGAGAAGCTTTCCTTTGTACATCCACGCACCCAAAAGAAGTTAGAATTTACGGCAAAAATCCCCGGGGATCTGCAAGGAGTCGTGGATGGATTAGAGAAACAACGAAGTTAGATTGCTTCGCTCCTGCCGGCAGGTCGCTCGCAATGACATGACTGCATTAAGCTTTGATTTTGGTAACCTGAACTTCGGTAAAAGGTTGGCGGTGACCGCGTAATCTTTTGTAGCGCTTCTTGGCCTTCATTTTGAAGATGACCACTTTATCGCTCAAACCAGATTGAAGCATTTTGAGTTCCACAGAAGCATTCGCCACAAAAGGCTGTCCGATCTTTGTTCCAGCATCGTTGGAAACCAAAAGCACGTCATTTACGGAAGTCGTTTTTTCGGAAGAATTGATCTTCTCAACGCGCAAAACGTCTTTTTCTTTCACCAGATACTGCTTTCCTCCAAGTTGTATAACAGCAAACATAACTGCCATAATTTAGTGGCTTTTTGGGGGAATTGCAAGCGAATTGTATTGGTCCATAGCTGCCGGAATTCCCTTCTCCAGGGCAAACATAATGGCTTCTTTGCTCATCTGGAGGGTTTCTTTGGCAAGCTTGGCTTCTTTCTTGCTAAAGGCATGCAGCACAAAGGAGGCAAGATCCTGCTTCTGAGGTGATGACTCTCCCCTGCTTTCAATGCCAATGCGAATCCTGGGAAAGTTTTGGAACCCCAGCAGACTTATAATTGACTTCATGCCATTGTGGGTTCCACTGGAACCCTCCGTACGAATCCGAATGCTGCCGAGAGGCAAGTCCACATCATCATAAATAACCCAGGCATCTTGCGGCTCTATGTGGTAAAAATTCACCAGCTTTTGGAGTGCTTCGCCGGAGTTATTCATGAAGGTTTCTGGCTTTGCTAAAATCACTTTATGGTTTTGATAACTTCCTTCCGATATTTGTGATGCAAATTTTTTCTCAACCTTGAATGCAGGAAAACCCAAATGCTGCTGCAGAAGATCCACGCACTGGAACCCCACATTGTGACGAGTTTTTTCGTATTCCTTGCCTGGATTGCCAAGGCCAACAATCAGTTTCATAAAAATTACCAACGATAAACAATAGTCATTTTCCCAATGTGGATGTCATCGCCAAATCGAGCACCTAAGCGATGGAGTGCCTTATGGATATTCATTTTTTCAAAAACATCGTAGACGCGTGCAACCGCTTCGTGATTGGTAAAATCGGTCATTATCACAATTTGTTTTATGCGCCGGCCAATGACTTCAAACTCACGCTTGGTCCTGGACTTTTTGAGGATTTTTACCGAAAACGAACGCGTATCTTCTTCTTCATGCGGCCTATAAACTTTATAAGTTTCCGGCTCGGGTGGTGGCGGTGCTTCATCATGCTCGCGCTTTTTTTCACGCTCTAACATCTCCCAAATGGCAAATACCAGCTTTTTAATGCCATCGCCTTTCACACATGAGATCGTAAGAATCGTTTTTACCGTACGATTTTTTTTCTTAAACTCCGCCATTGTTTTTTTGAGCGTGGCTTCATCCACAGAATCAATTTTGTTAAAGACCACGAGCTGCGGTTTTTTGGGAAGGTCACGGTCAAATGCCTTCATCTCTGCCATAATAGTGCGATAGTCGCTTGATGGGTCTAAAGAATTTACGTCGAGAAGATGCACCAGTACGCGATTGCGTGCCACATGTTTGAGGAACTGAATGCCGAGGCCCTTGCCTTGGCTGGCGCCTTCAATGAGTCCAGGCAAGTCGCAAGCTAAAAAGCTCTGTTGAATGCTGCCGCCAAATTCCTGGAGCGTCACTAACCCAAGGTTGGGCACGATCGTCGTAAAATGATATGCGGCAATTTTTGGTCTGGCATTAGAAATGCGTGAGATAAGCGTAGACTTACCAACCGATGGTAGGCCGATGATACCAACGTCCGCCACGAGCTTGAGTTCTAACACGCAGCTGCGCTTTTCGCCGGGTTCACCAAGTTCGGCAAAGGTAGGTGCCTGGCGAGTGGAAGATTTAAAATGGGCGTTGCCAAAGCCACCGCGGCCGCCACGGGCCATCAAAAATCTATCACCGTTGTTCTTTAAATCTCCCAAAAGTTTTTTCTTGGTCT
>JBBTWV010000004.1:0-32212 GCA_038062615.1 Patescibacteria group bacterium
GTTTTCGCTCAAAATACAAAAAGCTCGCTTCAATAATCTGTTTTTCAGCATGTCCCTAAAAGAATGCGTCACAGACAACTGACCTGGTGTCTGCCCTAATCTAAGGGCCTGCTCATAATTTTTTTGGCGCATTCACTCGGAATGTTATCGCTGCCTCAACCTCTTCATGTTGTGCTTCTCCGTTATTTGGCATATTTTGATTTAATTACTAATAAAAACTTATACCATTTTTCCTGATCACTTTGCGGATTTCTCGGTGGTTTGGAATCGTTTTAGCGACCAGCTCCCAGAATTTTTTGGAGTGATTAAATTCACCAAGGTGGCAAAGTTCGTGGACGATAATATAGTCGGCAAGTGGAAGCGGGAGCAAGGCAATTTTGTAATTGAAGTTGAGATTACGCTTGCTGGAACAACTTCCCCAGCGTGTGCGCTGATTACGGATGCTGACCCTGTTAAATTCAAACTGATACATTTTATTAAAATGCTCAATGCGCTCTTTGGCCAAGCGACGGGCCTGCTCTTTATGCTCCAAAAAGTTTTTTCCTCGCTGCTTTTTTCTTGCAGATGATACGTGAGAAATGCGCCTCAAATAGGTGATAAAGCTTTCGTACATAATTTTTCCTATTTCAAAATTTCGTTAGTAAGTTCGCTGATGCCGATTTTTTTGTTTGAGGAGTAGGGAATTACCTTGCAAATTTCCGATATGTCCTCAATGCTTTGCATCCGCCTTTTGTATTCTGATTTTTTAAGCCGGTCCACTTTGTTGGCCACAATAATAATGTGCTTGCCGTCTTCCATAAGTCCGCGGAGAATTTCCATGTCGTTGTGAGACGGGCCTGTATTGGCATCCATAATGAAGACGATCTTTTTTTGCTTGTAGCCTGAGTCAAATAAGTACCAAGAAATCAGTTTAAGGATTCGCTCGCGTACTTCCTTTGAGGCCTTGGCAAAGCCATATCCTGGCAGATCCACAAAATATACCGAGTTGTTTATCAAAAATAAATTGAGCTGCTGAGTGCGCCCAGGAAAAGAACTCGTTCTTGCCAAGCCGCTTTGGTGGGTGAGGGAGTTAATAACGCTGGACTTGCCTACGTTGGAGCGTCCAATAAAAGCGATTTGTGGTATGCCGTCGCTTAAAGAATCATCGGCGCTCACAACGCCTTTTACAAATTTTGCGGAGGTAATTTTCATTTTGCGTTCGCGTCCGGCTGGTGGAGGTCAAAAATATTTCCTTCCGTGTCTTTGTAATACGCCTGCCACGCCATTCCCGGGAAGGCAAACTTGGCCACGGCAACTTTGCCGCCGGACGCTTCGATTTTTTTTATCGTCTCATCCATATTTTCAATCACCATAGAACAAACATACGCATTTACGGCTTGGCCTTCGGTGGGTGGCGGGCCTTTGCGAATCATCATGCCGCCATTGATTCCGGGATACTTGCTCGGATTTTCTTTGTCTTCTTCTCCCGTCACCACCATCCAGTAGGGCTTATCTTCCCATTGGTCTATCTTCCAACCAAAAACGGCCTTATAAAAACCAGCTGCCCGCTTGGGGTCCTCTGCATGAATTTCAAAATGGACGACTCGGTTCATGGAAGTATTTTAGCACGAATTTTACTCGTGTATGCCGGTTTGATTTTGATCAATATATAGTATATAATGTACTGGAAGTTAGTTTTAAGCTAATATCCAGTTAGTATATGGATAATAAAGCCGCAAAAGGACAATACTTAGATATTTTATTACGGTCACCCAAAACGATTTTTTCTGTCAAAGATGTCGCTCTATTGTGGCGTGAGGAGGCCCAAAATGCTGTGCGCGTCAGATTACATAGTTATGTAAAAGCCGGAAAGTTGGTTCACCTGCACCGTGGCATCTATGTCAAAGATAAAGACTATAACCGTTTTGAATTAGCAACCCGTATTTATACTCCTTCGTATGTAAGCTTTGAGACGGTGCTAACTCGTGCTGGAATTAATTTTCAGTATTACGGTAATATTTTTGTTGCCTCCTATGTGACAAGAGAAATTGAAGTTGATGGCCAAAAGATTTCATTTGTTCGGATGAAAGATTATGTGTTAAGTAATACTGTTGGTATTGACCACATAGACGGTATTGCCATGGCGACCAAAGAGCGTGCTTTTCTGGATCGAGTCTACGTGAGCAAGGATTATCATTTTGATAATTTAAATGGATTAGAGCGGGATAAGGTTTTTGAGATTTTGCCGATTTATAACAATAAACGAATGGAGAAAAGAGTTAAAATGTATTTAGATAATCTATGATGTTAGACTATTCAAAACATAAAGCCATCTTGCTTCAGATTTTGAAGGATATTTATTCTGATACCACCATCGCGCCTTACCTGGGGTTCAAGGGCGGAACGGCGGCTTTGCTGTTTTATGATTTGGATCGTAAATCGGTGGATTTGGATTTTGATCTCCTGGATGAAAGTAAGGAAACTGTAGTCTTTGAAAAAATCCAGAGAATTACCAAAAGCTACGGCGCCATTACTGATTCGCGCGTTAAACATTTTAATTTGTTCAATGTTATTTCTTATGCTCCCAACACGCAGAAGATAAAAGTCGAGGTGAATCGTAGGAATTTTGGCACCCGATATGAGCTTAAAACCCTGCTTGGTATTTCCATGCTCGTGATGACCAAAGCTGATATGTATGCCCACAAGCTGATGGCTCTGTGTGAACGCATTGGTAAGACAAGTCGAGATATTTATGATGTCTATTTTTTTGAAAAGAAGGGTTGGGAAATCAACAAAACCATTGTGGAAGATCGGTCTGGGGTTTCATTCAAAAAGACGCTCATTAAATGCATCAAGCTGCTGGAGAAAATGAATAACAGGCACATTCTAGACGGCTTGGGCGAACTGCTTACGGATTCTCAAAAAGATTGGGCCAGGGCAAAACTTAAAGAAGAGGCTATCTTTCTGCTGAAGGTAAAAGTAGATGGCTTGGGAAAATAATTACAGGTTAGAATTTGACAAATACCTATATTATAGACATAATTAAGGCTTAGAAATAATCCAAATTTAACCTCAATTTTTATGTCAGAACATCAAGGAGGAGGTGTACCTTATACTGGCGATGAACGTCGTAGTCATCCAAGAGATCCTATGACTGTGGAGGAACAAGCAGTTGATATTGTTGGGGGAAAATATAAATAGAAAAGACCATCGGAAGCGGAATTTGCAGAAGCGCAATTTACGGGTGGTGAACCTGTAAAAAAAGCCGTGCAAACATTATTTGATCGCCTTGAAAACAAACTTGATGCTGAAAAAGTTGCAAGATTACAGGAGGCTTTCGATCGTGGCGTAGACATTTGGGCAGAAGCTGGATTATTTACATCGGCTAGAGAAAAAGCAGGCTACGTAAAACCTGACTTTAAGAGAGATTATCAACCATTGCTCACACAGGATGATATGAAAATGGCTGAAGCTGGAGAGGGCTTAAATAAAGGGTATAATACTCCCGTCTTCGCTCCTAAAGACGTTCCTCTTCATAGTGAACAGGCAGAGAAGTTGAGCTACTTCAAACTGTTAGAAAAAGCTCTCTCAAAAGCATTCAAAGGTACTGCAGGCGGAAAAGAACCCAACACCCTTTTGATCGGGCCGGAGAAGCGCGTGCTTACCGCCGATCAGGTTAATTTAGAAGAAATTTTGTGGGAATGGGAGCGTTATCTAAAAGCCGGAGTGGTTCATAATGTGAAAAAGCTTGATCCAGAAGATCATGGTGGCGTTTCTGAACAAGTATTACTTTCAGGACTTACTGGCAATGAAAAGAGAACCGGCGGAGTTATGCGTATTGAACGAGACCAGCTTATTATGCCTTCCGACGTAGGCGAAACAGAAATGAGCGCTTTAGATTGGGAAACGAAATTGCCGGACGTACTGCCTTCAAGTGCGGATGCGCAGGACATGAAGCAAGCTGTTGGCCATGTGATTTATTGTTTGGAAACACAAGGCTGGATGCCAGATTATTACGATTATAACAGCCCAGAAACTTCTAAAGTTAATGTGGCCATTAAGAGTTTCATTCCTCCAACTGAAAGTGAAATCACTCAAGGCTCAAAAGGTGTGGTTCCCGCGTTGTGTTGGTTCGTGTACTCTAGGCAGTTCTTCGCCGACAGGGACTTTGCCGATAGTCAGGTCTCCGGTTTTGGCGTCCGCGCTGGGGTGAGAAAAAAAGGACCTTAGGCTTTGAACTTTGCTCTTCTTCGTTTTTTCCCTTTATTTTTCGTGCGAAAAATTTTGAGACTATCCTCTCCAATGCGATAAAGAAAATCTTTGTTACCGGCCTTCTTCTCCTTCTCTTTAATCTTCATAACTTCTTCAACATCAATATCTCTGGGGTACGCACGCCTCTAGGAGCTTTTAAGTCGTATTCGACGGTTTCCCCATCAATATCTATAATCTTGCCTTGATTGTGCATTGCAAATCCAAGCCTTTTGAGTAGATCATTATAAAGGCATAACTGGACGGCATAATGCTTGGCGGAGGGACAGGGATTCGAACCCTGGAGACTATTGCTAGTCTACGCGCTTTCCAAGCGCGCGCACTCGGCCACTATGCGATCCCTCCTCATGATTACCTGCCTGCCGGCAGGCATGCCGCCTTAGCGGCAACCGTGTGCCGCCCAGCAGATTAAAAAGCCATCGTTTTCTGCCCGCCTATTATACACAATCCGAATGATCTGCCTTTACACTTGGCAAAAGGAGATAATTCATCCCAGTATGCCAGTTTATCCCTTAGGAAAAGATTGGACTCCTGGAGATATTGCCAAAGATGTCGTGGAAATCGTCAGGAGGCAGGGTGTTTCCCCAGAACTTGTTCAAAAAATCCAAGAGCGTCTTGTAGATGAAATGAAATTGGTTACCGCGAATGTACAGAGAGCCCTCGACTCATTGGGCTTACCCGATGTTTTTTATGTACGATTAGATACTCGGGATGGGCTCATCGAAGCAGGCATAGGATTAACCCTTGTAACGATATTACCAGGTGCGCTCCATTATGATTTGAGATCTAAGGCAGAGCCGCCGGTGACTCTGCCATTTGAACAAGTTGGTATTGGCATCATCAATCCAAAAATGGATGAGGCTCGTCCCATGGTCTTACGTATAGTGACAGACGGCGAGGAAATAATAGAGGCATTAAGTGGCGAGCTCCCCGCTCGAGTTGTAGCTCAAGGAGCAACGAATGATCGAATAGAAAAATCACTCAGGCCTGGTGAGCAAGTTACCTATAGGGCGGGGGAATCGGACCTGTTATTGGCGCTCCCGGTCATAGATAAAGGATGGCTGGAAGATTTTTCTGGCGCCGATGGAGCGGATATATTTTTAGCGCGTGATGATGGAGCAACTTACGCTGTCCAGCCCTCAAAAAGACAGGTGGAAGTCTTCATGACGAAGCGGTCCGTGTCGAGGGAGTTAGCCAGAGACCCCGTCCGGGTGGGTCCTATATCTCGGTGGTAATATTTCTAAGCCGCCGCCATCACTGGAGCTGCCGCTTTTTTTACGCGCGTCCGTCTCACCTTCACCAAGGTCCTCATGCACCTCGTGCATAACCTCTTTAAAACCATCTTGCCTAAAGCCTGGTCAAAAAGTTTCTTCTTCATCAAGTTTGGCTCAAATCGTCGAAGCGTCTTGATGTTGGAGTGGCTAATCCGGTGCCCCACCGAAGGTTTCTTGCCGCACTTGGTACAAACTTTCGCCATATAATTGAGATAAAAGCCCCAACACCCTAATACAAAGCCGTTTTGTTCGCAAGCTAATAGGTCGTTCCACAAGTTCTAAAAATGGAATTTTGACGCGCACTATATAAAATGTTAGTATATACTACCATATGCGTAAAACCCCTGGACCACAAAGAGGCAAGCGAGGTCCAAAAGAGTGTGCCGCTTCAAAGTTAGCTCAAAAAAACGAGGCTCCCAAAAAATCTGGCGGTGTTTCTCAAATTCGGTATCTGGTGGGTGCAGGTGTAGTGGCCGTTCTCGCTGGCATTGGCAGTGCGGTCTACTTTAACAATCCGCCACAACCCCAAGGTCGTTATCCGACAGCAAGCGCAAGACCATCTGGAACTGGCTCTGCACCTCTGCCTCCTGGTGTAAAAGAAGCTCCACCAGAAATAGAATATAACGAGCTCATGCAAAAAATAAAAGAATATCTGGATGCCAATAAGCGTGATTTTCCCACATTTGATGAAGAAGAAATCCCTCTTACGCCACAAAATTCAGAGAGCATATTAAAAACAACTTTTACTGACCTTGAAGAGCAGTTTGTGGATGGTGTCTCTCATATCGCGAATTTTAAAGAGCATGTTCTTTCTCTTTTGCCGGATTATAAAAATATGCCCGATGCGACGGTAGATTTTTATATTCTCTACAAGCAAATTTACGATATGCTCCGTGCGGAGGCATCACAACTCCAGACGATATTCCCTCCAGACAGTCCAGACGGAAAAAATGATGGATCACTCAACCAAAGAATTTTCCAACAATACATCTTGCGTATGCTTAACCGCTGGTTGTTTCCCCAGAGCTATACTTTGTTGAAGGGCCAGTCTGAAAATAGCGATACCATGCCGTATATCTTCAAGAAAATTAAAACTGCAACGGCGCAAAAGTCCCACTACAAAGGGAAAACCATAATGATTCCACAGTTAGTTTTGGAAGATGAAAAAGGACTTCAAAGAAAAGAAGGTGGTGCCAATTTTGATTTCGATGCTGGTTTTATTTTTGTCACGGATCAATGCCGCGCTACCTCGGTCATCAATGAAATTCAACAAAAAAATCTTGATTTCCCTTTCATCATAGAGATGACGAATCAATTAAAAGCCGCTTTGCCTGGTTATCGTCAAGACCCTGTTCGTGCTGGAATCGTGAAGCATGAAATAACACACGGGATTACTCATCGTTTTTGGGAGCGTGAAATGTTATCCGAAAGAGTTGATAAGAGATTTTCCTTAAGCCAATTATTTACGCCACAGGAAATTTCCTTTTTTCGTTTCGATAATAATCCCGATCCAACTGCTGAACTTCTTACAAGTCGTCCTCTCTCTGAAGTAAAAGCTGTTGGAAGGGATATGGATCACTCGGCAAGAGTCAATAAACTTGTGGCTCTTCACTCGGCTGCTATTCTTTGTGGCCATTTTAACGAACTTCCAGGGTATGTATTGGCCGATGCCGTATTGGCTCGCGTTTTACATGCGGCTTACCCTACGAAACCATTTCAGCTGAAGTCGGCCTTTGAAGCTTTTGCAAAGCGTGCTACGGCGGAAGAACTTCAACGACTCGGGGAACTCATGAGTACATTAGCCCTAAATGGTTACGATAAAATTATGATTCATTTGACTACGCAGTGAGGGAGTCGAGTCCAAAGCCTAAAGTGCCATGGTCCGTGGTATAGTTTTGATATGGATTATTCTCTTATGGGATTTCTCTCCAGCATCATCGCCATTATTTTTGCCGTTACCATTCATGAATTTTCTCATGCGTGGATGTCCACGCGATTGGGTGATCCAACGGCGCGTGTGTACGGACGTCTCAGTTTAAATCCTCTGCGCCATTTTGACTTTTTTGGAACGCTGTCGCTTATATTTTTGGGAATTGGCTGGGGTAAACCCGTGCCCTTTAATGAAGAAAATTTGCGGTACCCAAAACGCGATAGTGCTCTCATTGCGCTCGCTGGTCCGCTCTCCAATCTGCTCCTTGCCATTGTGTTTTCGGTACCTCTCAAATATCTCGCAGAAACCGGTATCAGCCAACTGCCGCTCTATGGACTCTTAAGCGATATGGTCACCATCAATGTTTTGCTTTTTTCACTGAATGTTTTGCCACTGCCGCCCTTTGACGGTTCCAAAATCATTGGCATTTTTGTTCCTCACCGCTGGCACCATGCCTACGAAAATTATCTTCGCGATGGCGTGAAGTATGTCATCCTTTTTGTTCTTTTTGATATTCTTGTTTTGGAGGAGATATTTGGCTATTCCGTTCTCTTTGCTACTGTAGAAAAAATGACCGTGTGGATTCGCGCGATCATTACGCTGGGAACTTGAGTGAATTTCTCGCACTTTTCTGGAGCCGTTGACCGGAATTGAACCGGTGACCCCGTCCTTCGCTTCTACCTCTGTTTTATGCAATGCTTATTGCAGAGGGCTAGACTGTATCTTAGGCATAACTCGCCAAAGCGAATGTTAGCCTCCCTTGTCAGTCGTTCGAGCCCCGCATTGCGGGGCTACGGTCTAAGCCTAGCTAGGCTGTTAACCGTTATTCGGGATTCAGATGTTAGTTTTCTATCATCTGGGCAAGATGTTTGGGCGTCTCACCATGGACGTGCTCTACCAACTGAGCTACAACGGCATAAGAACTCATTTTCAAGGTGCGGAGAAGTGTGTCAATAATGCCCTTTAATTTTGTATTATGACAGGCAATTTGTAAAACTCCCAGTATATTTTTCTTTTTATAGGTGCCCCTGCCTCTTAATTTTACTTCTGATATTTTGCCTAATTCATGGGCTTTTATACCCAGGACATCACACCAAAAATTCACGGCTTCTTTTTTATCTACATCGCCAAAAAGTTGAAGTGAATATTTGATTTTCTCTCTTTTTACTCTGCATATTCTCTCAAGAAATTCTCTAAAATAAAGAATTAAAAATGGGTCAGTATTTCCTAGGCGTACCCCTGACTTACTATTTTTCATGCCCTCTCCCCAAAAGAGTCCGAGGCCAAGTCCAATCAAAAACTGATCATAATGGCCAAGCCTTAAATTCATTTGGAAGGGGTCGCCGTGAGGATTATGTTTTTTGTAAGCGGCGTCACGAATGGACCTTCTTTCCAGATGAGCCTTATCCATCCAATAACTTACAGTGTTAATGCTCACGTGTAACTTCTTGGCGATATCGCTCATAGAAAAGCCGCGTTTATAGAGTTTCTTTAAAGTATTTTTTGCAATCATGTTTTGATATTAAACTCACATATAAAAAAACTCCATAATGTCGTCTTTCCCCCAGATACTTGAATCCTTTTGACTGCAAGTGGGTGTCGGAGCCTCAAGCCAGGAGGCTAAAGGCATAGATGACTCCCTTAGTGTAATGAGGAAGGGTTCGTATGCAGTGGGTAAACGGGCACCACAGAGTTTTTAACTCAGTTGTACAATTTCAATGGAACACCAAGTTCTTATGGAACTTAGGACTTCCAATTATGCATGATAAAAAATACAGACACAATAACTTTGGGTTGCCACGCGCATGAAAAGTTCCATGATTTTGGCTTTGCAGTAAAGAAAGATGTGATATAATCCCCGCGGTTCCAATTTTTAGATAAGTTTTCATTATGGCAAAAGCAAAGTTCGTTATCGCTCACTATCGTTGCCCCGAGTGCCGCACTCCAAGCAAAACCACGAAGCACGGCAAAAAGGTACTGAAAGAAATGATGAAGTACTGCCGAAAGTGCCGCAAGCGAACACTTCAAAAACCGAAGGATATTAAAAAGCCGGCTAAGAAATAAGAGGCCGAGCCGTGGCTGATGCCTCAGCATCATGTCGTCTGCATAGACGGCTCGGCTAATACAATACTCGCCCGAAGGGCGAAACCTTATGAAATATTCCAAAAAATACTTGCTCCTTGGATTCGGAGGTGTCGTTGTGTTGTTGGCACTCATCGCGGCTGGTTATTGGTACTGGAAGCAGGTTTCTTTTACGCTTCCGCTTAACCGCACGACGCAGGGAATTTTGCTGGAAGAGCTCATGCCGCAAGATGCTTCTCTCGTGATGAGTTTTAATCCCACGGATGCTGTCGAGCGCGACCGTTTTAGCAAACTGGTGGCGGCACTTCTACAAGACAAAAAAGATGCCGTTTTGCCGTATATTGCTGAGGAAATTTTTCACCAGAGCGGGAACTTGGCAGACCTTACCCATGCGATTTCTGCTATTGGCGGGAATTTTAAAGCAGGTGTGGCCGTTCGCTCTGGCACCACTGGCACTCCTGGCGATATCTTACTGCTGGTTTCCGTAGATGATCCTCAAACTTTGCGTGTTCTCCTCCAAAAGCCGATTGGCAACCAAGTGAATGGGCATGTTACCAAAAATACCGAAAAAGAATTTTTGCTTTCCTATGAAAGTGCCCAGCCTACTTATGTTGGCATTGCCGGTGATGTTCTTTTCATAACGAATACTTCATCACAGGCAGATGCAGTCTTTGCCCGCTTCCAAAAAAAGATGCTCTCCATTTTGCGCCAAAAAGAATTTCGCGCCGTTTCCAAAAAATTAACTTTCCCATTGAGCGGCTACGCTTATATCAATAAATTTATGAGCTCCAGCCTAGTTTCTTTTGCCGCACAAGAAGGTGGCTTATTCATGAATATGCTGAGCGAAGCTGAGCGTAAAAATAAGGACTCGCCATTTTGGAATCTGATGCAGCCATATTCAGCTTCACTTTATAAGCGCTTACCCGCACAGGCACTTATCTTTTTTTCTGAGAGTCATCATTTAGGAAGTATTATTTGGGGTGAGCTGGAAGTGCTGAAGAGTATGGCGGGTTTTTCTAAGGAAGGAATGCTCAGCAGCATCAATGGTCTCACTGGTTTTGATTATTATGCCGATCTTTTACCGTTTTTAAGCGGACCGTTTGCTATGACGATTCACGATTCTGGAACCATTATGCCGGGCATTACATTGGTGATTGATGCCAGTGCTTCCACAGAAAAAGCAGGGGAGGTCATCAAAAAATTAGATGCCCAGGTGCAAAACTGGGTGGCGCTCGGCAACATGGCGCTGAAAGCTAAGGAAGGCCAGTTGATATTGGAAGCGGAAAAATTCAAAACCATCAAGCAAGGCGGGTTGGTAAAAATATTTGCCTCCCGGATTTCCGACGAAGTGAATCCGGCACCGCTTTTTAAACTCATGACGATACCGCTGGAAGTTTCTTACGGCATCACAGAAGATCATCTGCTCTTTTTTTCAACTCTTCCAAGCATCGAGAAAGCGCTCAGCGCACAGCATCCTATTGAGATTCATCCGCTCTTCCAAGAGATGCAAGGTTGGGGAATTGCGCCAGGAAGTGTGACTCTTTTTGATGGCGCCGTTTTAGGAAGTTATGTGAATCGTCTTGTGGATATGGCGCGGGATCAAAAAAGTTTTTCGGAGATCAATGAACAGACCTATGCCATTTTGCAAAAACACCTTTCGCCTATAAAGGGACTGATACAAATTAGCCAAGGGGACGGCAAAAATGTTACGGGAAAAGCATTCCTCAAAATAAAGACAGGCTTGTAAGCAGGAGCCTGCCTGCCGCAGGCAGGTTTGTAACATAATCCTAAAGGCAGCGTATAATTGGCTGTGTATTCTTAATTTTAATCTTTTATGAAACGATCAACTCGGTTTTTAGCCATGGGAGTTTTGGCGGTATTTTTAAATGGTTTGTTTTTCGCGTTTCCGCTCACTACTTTTGCCATAGTGGCTAAAGATTGGGACACCAAAGTAGTAACGGTAGCGCCATCAGGTACTGATTTTAAGGATGTTGCTCAGGATCATCCTTTTGCTGCAACCATCACTCAACTTAAAGCCAAGGGCTACATAAAGGGAAATCCAGACGGCACCTTTACTCCAGATAATTCCGTTTCTCGTGCAGAATTTATGACGATGGTAATGGCCGCGCTGGGCGTCCGTGCCACCGATACTGTTTCTACCGGATGTTTTGGCGACGTCAAAGGCCACTGGTCTGAAAAATTTGTCTGTTCTGCCAAGGCCAAGGGTTATGTGAGCGGTTACGGTGACGGCACTTTTAAGCCTAATAATAATGTGAGTTTTGCGGAAGCCAGTGCCATTATGGCTAAAGCTTTTGCGCTGAATCCAACGAAGCCTGCTGCCAATGTGCCCTGGTACAAGCCCGCGGTCGTGAAGATGGCAAGTAAGTCGGCTATTCCCACGAGTATTGATTACCTCAACAAAAAAATCAGCCGCGCTGAAACGGGCGAGATGATTTGGCGTCTGGCTTCAAAAATTACCAACAAGCCCAGCAAGAGTTACGCCGCGCTTTCTACCGAGCTGCCAACGATTGCCTCGTGTAATGAGCTTGAAGAAAAATTTGCGCTTCTTAATTATCGCTCCAGCAAATATCGCGTGGCTTATAGTAAAGGTTTTGCCGTGCCGTTAATGGCGCCAGGAATGGCCGAGATGGATGCCGTTGAAGAAAGTGATGGCGAGGAAAGCGCTTCGGCTCCGTCGCTCTCGCAGAGCGGAGAGTCTGTGGATTTTTCCAGCACCAACGTCCAAGTGGAAGGTGTGGACGAGGCCGACATCATCAAAAATGATGGCGGGTTTATTTATTTGGTAAGCGGCCGCGGCATTCGAATCGTAAAAGCCTTTCCACCGGAACAAATGGAAGAAGTCGCCAAGCAGGAATTTGCCGATAAGGAGTTCCATCCATCCGATTTATACATCGCGGGTAGCAAACTCGTGGTCATTGGTACCACTTCGGCATTTGATAATGAAATCCGTTACGGCAGCCAAAGAACCAAGGTCTACATCTACAGCATGGATGCCAGCCGCAAGCTTACGGAAGATCGCAATGTGGAATTTGACGGCTATCAAGTTTCTTCACGCCGCATTGGCAATCGCGTCTACCTTGTGATGAATGACGCGCCTTCTATGTACCATGTGCTGGATCAAAAACTGCCTATCCAAAAAGAACTGCCATACTTTTTTGATTCCAAAACTGGCAAAGACGCGCCGATGGTTTCGTGTTCGCAGGTGCGTTTTTCTCCTTACTATGACAGCGCTCAGTACACCATTGTGGCCAGCGTAGACATTAGCGATTCCAGCAAACCGATCTCTAAAGAAGTGGTGATGGGAGCAGGGGACACGGTGTTTTCTTCTCTTAATAATTTGTATGTAGCCAGCACGCGCTATGAGTATCCAGAAGTCGAGAAGTTTGATATTTGGGCTCCACCTTTGGAAAATCAAAAGACGGCTATTCTCCAATTCCGTCTGAATGAAGATGGAAGCGTGCCCTATGTAAGCAAAGGTGAGGTTCGCGGAACGCTCCTTAACCAGTTTGCTATGGATGAGTACGGTGACAACTTCCGCCTGGCCACCACCAGCGGTCGCGTTTGGGACACAAAGCAACCTTCGCAAAATAATCTCTATGTATTGGACCGCAATAATTTAAATACGATGGTTGGTAAACTCGAAAATATTGCGCCGGGTGAGAGTATTTATTCGGTTCGGTTCATGGGCAAACGTGCCTATTTGGTCACCTTTAAAACGATTGATCCATTTTTTGTGATTGATCTTGAGGACGGCGCCAATCCAAAAGTTTTGGGTGAGTTAAAGGTTCCGGGCTTCAGCAATTATCTGCATCCTTTTGATGAAAATCACATTATTGGTTTTGGTAAAGAAGTGGATGAAACCATTGATGCCGACAAAGTACATTCCGATAACGCGGTGTATTACACGGCTGTGCAGGGCATGAAAATTGCGCTGTTTGACGTCACCGATCCAACAAATCCAAAGATGATGTACAAAGAAATTATCGGCGATAACGGCACGGATAGTGAACTTTTCAATAACCACCGTGCGCTGTTGTTTGATAAAGCTCGCAGTCTTTTTGCCTTCCCCGTAAGCGTTATGAAAAATGCTCCGGGTGAATATTATGGCGGCAAAATTACTTTTGAAGGAGCCTATGTGTACACGCTCGATTTAGCCAAAGGATTCCAACTGAAAGGCATCATCACGCATCAGGATAATTTGGATCCGGTGCAGAGCGGCGGCTACTATGGCACGTGGAGCAATAATATGATTAAGCGAGTCGTTTCGATTGGGGATTATTTGTACTCTGTCTCTATGGGCAAAATAAAGGCCACCAAGCGCGAAGACATGAGCGAGGTTAAAGCGGTGGAGCTGAGCGTGGATCCTAACGAGCCGCCTTATTATGGTGGTCCTGGCCGCCCCATTCCATTTTTGGAATAGTGAGTCTAATGAAATCTAATTGATATCTTCTTACCAAACAGGACGCTTAATACCACGAGCGTCCTGATGGTAAGATTTTGTTTACCGTTTTCTATTCGTGCGATAACGCTTTGGGAAGTCTTGAGCTTTTTAGCGAGATCACCCTGGGTCATAGCCGCTTTAATGCGGAGTTTTTTAATTTGTGAGCCTATAAAAAGCTTCTCGTAAATTTCTAAGGCGTGAGGAGTCTTTAAGCTTTGTGCCAAATGTTGTTCTTGCTGGAATTTAGGGAGTTTGTTCATCAGGCGAAGCCGCAGCGTAGCTAATAAATTAATGCGCCCTTATGGCGCAACCTTTGAGGGATTATAGCATATAAGATATAATTTATCAAAAAGTTTGATTTTTAAAAGGAAGGTGTGGTATAATATATGCGTTACGTTGTTTTTTTGGACACCACATCCGCTTCGGCGGATTTTTTTGTGCCTGACTGGCCCTTTTCCCTCAAACAGTAGAGCGCAGCCCCTTTCAGCCCTACGGGCTTCCAGGGACGCTCGCCACATGTGGCTCGCTCTGCTTCTTATAAAACTGTTTTCGGAAAAAAGTCACAGTCAGGATGAAGAAGTTTATTGTGAGATAGGTGTTTTTTTGGTAATAATGAGGGCATGAAAAACGCAGTTTCATCCCTTCTCCGAGTCTTGGATGGCATCTCACCTCCACAGAAGGCGCAGGCTCATTGTGATGTGCCTTGCGGTGTCTATGAACCGGATTCCATGCTTTGGGCCGTGGAGACGTGTATGAAGCTTGTGGAGAAAATTTTAGTACTTGAGTTACCGGATACAAGCGATAGACAGTCGCTTGCCGATCACCATAACACTGTTGTTCGTGCCATTCATGAAAAAGAAAAATACGCGCAGATATGCAAAGAGCAGATTTTGATTTTGTGGACGGATTATTTTAAACCGGAACATTTGGCCAAGTGGCCGGATTTGCATGACAAGATTTGGAAGGCGGCCAAGCAGTGTTCGGTGGTAAAGCGCACGGTGAGTTTAGATGAGGTAAAAAAACTCAAAACATTGGTGGACGAGGTGGCTGAAATTTTTCGTGCAACTAAAAAATAAATTTTTATGTCTTGGCCTATTACGCGCTTTGAGATTGAGGGTGAGAGCATGATTCCCAATTTTCAGTCAGGGGATAGGGTTTTGGTTTGGCGATGGGGAAGTGTGCGGCCAGGCGACGTGGTGGTTTTTTGCAAAAATGGAATCAAGATGGTGAAACGGGCGGTTTCACGAAAAGGGGATCGCTGGGTGATGCGCGGCGATAATGTGAATGCGAGTACCGACAGTTTGGATTTTGGAGAAGTGGAAAGCGACAAGATTATTGGGAAGGTAGTGGCGACGTATTAGGATAAGAAAAAATTCTGCCAGGCCGACCAGTGGGGAGGCTAATAAATTAATGCCCCGACGCGAAGTCGGGGCAACCTTTACTGTTTTATTTGCACTCATTGACTCCGTAATTTGCGAGGGTTTTCTTGATAATCTTGTCACACGCTTCAGCATCGGCTTTATCTTGCGCATATCCTACAAAAGCGCTTCCTAAATCCTCAAATCCCAACTGCTGGGCAATGGCTCCAGCTTCATATGCCTGCCTTGAGCTGATATTGTTTTTCAATAAAAATTCCAAGATTTTTCTTATTTTATCCAAAGCTGCTTGAGTAGATTGTTCTGTATCATTGCCATATTGCTGATCGAGCCCAAGGCCTCTTACAATATCGGCGATAGAAGCGGTGGCGTCATTAAAGAGATCACTCACATAGTCATGAACTTGCGGAGCTGCTTCGCTGGCAAAATCACTTCCTCCAGCAACATCATCCGCAAATGTTCCAGCTTCAGCGGCATCCAAAGAACTTCCCACACCATCGGAAATTGGGCCATCTAAAGCCCCGCTAGCGGCATCGCTGGCTCCTGGAATTCCGCCCAGTGCTCCCGCAGAAACTCCGGCCACGCGTTCCACCGATTCGTCACCTTCAAAATCCCTTTTATCCGTAGGCACTTCTTTAATGAGTATTTCAGCCGCATTGGAAGTGGCGTAGTTCATGTCCTCTTTAAAGTCTTCATCAGAACTTTTTTTCTTATAACCCTGCGCCACAAAATATGTTTTGAGATGTTCTTGTGGTGTATCACCCGCATTTAAAACCGTATCGTTTACCACCGTCAGTTGATCGTCGTTCAATTTTATTCCCCAAGAAAGGGCAAGCGCCGCGGCTTCTAAACGATCCGTATCCTGGCCATATCGCTTTTGACTTCCACCCTGCAAAGTTTTTTTCACCAAATGAGTTGCCAAAGACTTGGTAAGTTTTTGCGGGATATAAACATCGCCATGGTTTATCTTTGTCACTAAAAGGCCATTAATGCCGGTAGGAATGGTGTTGCGAGTATAGATGAGATTATTGAACTCCTTTTTATGAATGGGAGTAATGACGGTGTAATTTTTCTCCACCATTTTTGACGGCGCAACTTTATTCATACGTCCACACAAAAAAGGATTAAACCAAGAAAGCCGCGGATCACAACGATTAAAATAAGGAGCTTTTTTTATGGCCTCAGCCGTGGCTTTGCCGTTTCTGACATCAAAAATAAGGTAGGCCGGCGTGTTGGACTGTAAACTATCAATGCCCACTTGTACGCCATAGCCCAAGGTAGAAGAAAGATTCCCATGCGTTTTTCCTGATGGCATGGCCGTATATGGCGCAAGCGTCACACTCGCGCTTTCAACAAGACTGTCCTTAGGAATTACCAAATAGGCTTTTATGCCTTTAGGAAGATCGGTACTGAGGACGCCGCCTTCCTTATCTATTATTGTTGAAACTACATGGGCCACATCAACTGGAGCATATGGCACCGTTGTTTTGCTCTTTCCTGTTACGGCAAAAACCGGAGAAGCGCCGGAAGTAATAAGAGCCAGAATAATAAAGATGACACCCGTTTTTTTAATCGCAGCAATCATCATATTTGGCTCTAATATAACAAATAGGAACTCACCACTCAACTGGCTCCTTTTCAACGGATTTTAAATATTCGTTCGTTTTACTAAAGTGCTTGCAGCCAAAAAATCCACTGTAGGCAGAAAAGGGTGAGGGATGCGCTGCTTTGAGTACAAGGTGTTTGTTAGTATCAATAAATTTGCCTTTTTCTTGCGCGTATCTGCCCCAAAGTAAAAAGACGAGATGCTCTTTTTGCTCTGCCAGTGAGCGAATCACCGCATCCGTAAAAGTTTCCCAGCCATGATGTTGATGCGACCCTGCCTCACATGCGCGCACCGTCAAAGTAGCATTTAATAAGAGCACGCCTTGCTTGGCCCATCTTTCTAAATTTCCAGATGAGCTTACCGGCTTGCCCAAGTCTTCTTGAATCTCTTTATAAATATTTTGCAGCGATGGTGGAATGGCCACGTCTTCACTCACCGAAAAACAAAGTCCGTTGGCCTGGCGCACGCCGTGGTAGGGATCTTGACCCAAAATCACCACTTTTACCTCATCAAATGGACATAAATCCAACGCCCTAAAAATAGCCTTAGGCGGCGGATAAATTTTTTTAGTTTGATACTCTTGCTTCACAAAATTCGTGAGCTTTCCAAAATATTCCTGGCCAAACTCTGGCTCCAGATGTTTTTTCCAGGAGTCGTGAAGACGAATATTCATGCGGGATGATTTCACTGAAAACTCTTAAGGATTTTTACAGCTTTTTCCAGCTGTTTTTGTTCCGTGGTGTTCAATGGCACATCAATAACTTCTGAAACACCAGTGGAGTCCAGTACGCATGGCACGCTTAAGGCAACATCGCTATGGCCGTGGAAGTCTTTGAGCAAAACGGAAAGCGGCACCACCACGCGTGAGTGCTGAAAAATATGCGCCATAATTTCTTTAATGACGACGCCGATGGAATAACATGTGTAGCCGAGGTCGTGAATAATACGATAGGCCGCTGTGCGAGTTTCTTCATAACACTCATCCGCCATTTTTTTGGTGAATCCTTCAAACTCAAAAAGCGGCTTGCCGGCAACGTTGGCCGAACTTAAAACAGGAAAAGAGCTGTCTCCGTGCTCACCCAAAATAAAAGCCTCAATGCTCTGCGGATTCAAACAAAGCCGCTGTGATAAGTGAAAGCGGAAGCGTGCGGTGTCCAGCATGGTGCCGGAACCAAAAACGCGGTTTGGCGGAAACCCGGAGAGTTTAATGGTCTCGTACGTGAGCGCATCCACCGGATTGGTGACGACAAGGAGGATGGAATCCGGCGCGGCCCTGGCAATACGCGGAATCATGTCTTCAAAAATCTTTTTATTTTTGGCGCATAGGTCCAGGCGCGTCTCGCCCTCTTTTTGGGCCTCGCCGGCGGTGATCAATAAGCTGCGATCCGGCGCAGGCAGAGACATCATCACTCGCGATGAGTTTGGTGTATTTAAGGAGCGAAAGTGAGTGCTCAAAATCTAATAAAAGTCCCTCTGCTTTTTCTTTGCGAAGATCAATGAGCGCTATTTCGGTAGGCGTCCCATCCAACAACATGGCATAGGCTGCTGTGGCTCCAACATTGCCGCATCCCACTACAGAAACTTTAAACGAAGTTTGATACGAAGACCGAATGGAACAAATTTTTGGCATACGCGTGCATTATACTCCAGGAGACAGCCGCTGTAGTAGAATACCGAGCATGTTTGAGAAAAGAGAAAGGTTTTCGGCAGCGAAGCAAGCCCCAGTTGTACTTCCGCCGCTTGCTCATTCTAAAAGTTACCACCCGGACAAATAAGATTCCCCACGCGCACAGGTAATCGCAGCAGCTTGCATGGTAAGTGGAAATATGATATAATATCAAAAATATAATAAATACAAAAAATTATGAAAAATATACATAAGAAAATATCTTTTTCAGTTATCGTAGCGGTGGTTGCAGTTGTGGCGCTTATTTCTTTTGCCATGACCCAGGCGTCGAATACATCCATTGGCGCAACGGGTGTTTCATCAACTGGTGATTTGACCATCAATGGCGCAGCCACGCTGGGAGACACATCCGGTGATGTCATTACGATTCATGGAACCCCTACTTTTAATTCGGCGGCAAATTTTAACGGCAATACGGTTTTTGGCGACACGTCTGCGGATACGGTTTCATTTACGGCCACGCCGACGCTGACGGTTGCTGCAGATAAAAAGATTACGATTGATGCCTCGACGGCAGATCAAACTCAAACAAGCGGCGTCATTGACCTGAATATTGATGCAGGTGTCACGAATGTTGTTGGACAAGATATTTCTATGGCGGTTCAAGGCGATTACCACGCCTATGGTCAAAAAATAACATTAACAACTTCCGGTGCCGATTTGGGTGCGCTCACAGTGCACACGGGTGAAGCCGTATATCTTGCAGGCAAAAACAGCGCTACATCGGTAGGAAACTATTGGGGAAACGCCGTTTTTTCTCAGAGTTCAACCAACAATGATGGAAATTACGTTGGTTATGCGGTGGCATTTGATGACTTACTGGGTGGAGCTGATTTTGCTGGAACCGCTGATGTTATTGGCATGCAGGCATACATTGATCGTACTTCAACGACGGCGGCAAACAACAACTTAACCGGTATTGAATTATCCGTTAAAAATCGCGGTTCTGGCGGAACGGCGGCATCGGCAGCCGGGATAAACGTCACCCTGGATGTAAGCACTGCCGTAACGGCGAGTGTCGGCTATGCTGTTTCGGAATCGGGCACAGGAACGGTTGATGATGGGCTCAAAGTTCAAGGGAGTGTAACGGATGGTGTAGACGTTTCTGCCACGGACATCGTTAACGGCATTAGCATTGGATCAAACAATATCCTTTCCGGCGGAACCGTAACATTTTCAAGAGCTGCTTCGGGCATAGTAACCCTTACCGCTGTTGATGATAATTCTGATGCTGATTTAAAACTCGACCCGGGTGGCGCGGGTTCGCTTTTGCTTGATATCCAGCAGGGGGATTTAACAACTGGTTCTTGTACAGCCGGGACCTTGGCTTACGATACCGCCGGCACTGCCGAACTTTGTTTCTGTAAAACAACAAACAACTGGAGCTGTATAAACATCGGCACGACAACCGGACCAACAGATTAATAAATAAATACTCTAATAAATATCCTATGGCACTTACTTCCAGTCGCCGGTCTACGAAAATTTTATTTATGGTATCCGCAGTGGTTCTTGCGGCGGCGATTATTTTTGCCCAAGTGAAGGCACAAACGGCGCCGGACTCTTCCCTCATAGGCTGGTGGAAGTTTGATGGGAACGGAAATAATGAGGTTGCCGGTTCACCCGCAGCGGTAAACATGGGTGGTTCTGTTTTTCAAGCTACCGGCGGAAAATTTGACGGTTATGCCTACATTCCAACAAGCACCGATTATGTAAGGGTCCCATATCAAAATATTTTTGATCTTGCTGATTCATTTACGGTTGAGTTCTGGTTCCGTCAGCGCAGTAACCAAAGCTTTAACCAGGGCCTTGTTGAGAAGGGGAACCCGGTGAACAATTACAACTTTAAAATATTTCGATACCTTTGGAATGAGTTCAATAATGGCGCAGTGATTGCAGGCTCAACGGCCGTGGGATCAGGGCACTGGTCGCAAGTGAGCAATAATAACGAGCCGTCGCATAATGTGTGGCATCATGTGGTGTATACAAGAACACCCGGCATTGCCGCTTACTATATTGATGGAGCGCTCGTCCATTCGAGCGACAATGCTCAGACAGAATATGGCGGACCGGTGCAAACGCCACCCGCCGATATTTTTATTGGCCATCCTGCGCCGGATACCGATATTGATAATTTAAAAATTTATAATAGAGCTTTAAATGCTACCGAGGTTCGGGAGTATAGCGGCTTTCCCGTCCCGCCACCTCCACCACCACCGCCACCACCGCCACCGCCTCCTCCTCCAGTAGTTGGGACATCTACCGCGGTAGGAACATCAACACTTCCTGGCACAACCACGACAATAGTCATCATCATGCCGTCTCCTGCCGGAACTCCAGGCCCGACGGTAATTCCAACCACAACAACCGTGCCTACACCAACTTCTCCGGTTCAAACTGGAGCTGGCACCACTACGCAAACGGTACCGCCGCCGGTGGTATCAACGATGCCTCAGAATGCGCCGGTAAAAATGGTTGCCCTCAGCGCAGCGCAAAAAAAACAAATTAGCCGCATCGTCAAAATAAAGATTTTTGAGGCCCAAGCTTTGGTGAAGTCATCTACCAGAACGGTAAAACGCAGCGGGTTTGATTTGCAGAATTTGGTGGAAGCCATGAACGAGGAGCTAACAAAGATGCAAACAGCCGCTAAGGCCCTGGAGGCCAACAGCGTGTCTGTCGATGATGCCTTTGATTACATCCAAATAAATGTTCTCGACGCTTTTGATGAGATGAAAGATATTAACGATAACATCCGTGCCCTAAGCAATGTGCGCCAATTTGTGACTCGCACTACGGCAGATATAAAGAGCTTTGAAAAGAAAGTCCGCCAAATGCAGAAGAATAAGAAACTGCCAGAAAATGCCCTGGCACTCTTGGAACAATTGCGTGCGGACCTGACTTCACTGCGTCTTCTCGCCGCTAAAAAGCTGACTTCAGAAACAGTCGCTGATGCTATGGCCGCCATCTGGATCATTTCGGATGAAAGCGATGAGTTGGAAAATGCCCTTGGACTCAACGCGCCTGATGCTACCGAGAAGCAGTTACAGAACTTGGTGCCGACACACTAGTTTTTAATTCTGGCAGGGGCGGAAGGAATCGAACCCTCGTCAACCGCTTTGGAGGCGGGTGTACTGCCACTGTACGACGCCCCTACAGAAACCTGTCGCGCTAGGGCATGGTATAACGCGTCAATTCTTTTCGCAATTATCGCGTTATATAAATTCCAGACCAGGTTTTTGTTGTGTTCTAATTCTGTGCCCGGGCACAGAATTGTATCTCTATTTTGCTTTAAATAAGCCATTTTAGCGGATGGATCCCGTACTAGTACGGTGAATTTGTCAATGCCACTTTCATCCTCTGTAGACTGGAATTAGGTCATGGAGGCCAACGCTTGCCTGCTGATAACAAAAATGTGAGAAAAGAAGATTTTATTACTGGCCAAGAGAAGGGGCCGATGTTGGCTGATGCAAAATTTTATGCCTTGATGAAAAGATTTTTTGATGAAAATAGTATTACTTGGGGAGATAATGTCCCTTACGATACGGAGCCTGGTTATCCTGATTTTAGATATATGAAAGAGTTTCCAGGGCGAGTAAGCGCCATTGATCTTATAAAAATCCGTCTTTGCCAGGGTGATTTTGATACTTTTGATTACAGGAATCCGACTGCAGACCCAGCAAAAATAGAACAGATGGGTGAGTTCCATAGGGCTGCGATTGAAGCCCGCGTTGCCGCTTAGCCTTTACGCACTTCACGACGCATCCGGCGGAATGTTGTAGTACTTAAAGAGGAAGCGGGCGATTTCGGCAAACAGGGGAGTGGCGGTGGAGTCGCTCCAAATGGAGCTGCGTGGCCGGTCCAGTTTGGTGAGGACGACAAATTTAGGGTCGTTGATGGGTGCAAAACCAATAAATGAAACGATGGTGGTCCCCGGGCCGGTGAGCGGTTTGCCGTGCTTATATGTTTGCGCCGTACCGGTTTTGCCAGCGATGTGATAACCGGGAACAATGGCTTTGGAAGCCCCTCCGTTCTCCACTACGCTTACCATCATGGCGGTGATGGTGGCAGCGGCTTTGTCAGAAATTACTCGTCGCACTTGCTCGGGTTCGGTAACGATAACTTTGCCGTCCGCAGACTGCACAAGGTCCACAATATGCGGCTTCATGAGAATGCCGTGGTTGGCCAATACCGATGCCGCGGTAATGAACTGAATGGGTGAGACGGCAATACCTTGGCCAAATGCGTAGGTAATGAGTTCACTCTCGGCCCAGCGGGAGGATTCTTTAAATTTGGCATCCGGCTCGTCATCAAATTCAATGTAGGTGCGCTCCCCAAATCCGAATTTTTCCAGATAATTCCCAAAAAGTTCTCGGCCCATTTTACGCGATACAAAAGCCATTCCCGTGTTAAGGGATTTCTCCAAAACCTCGCGCATGTTGGTAACTCCATAATATTGATTGGTGGAATTATGAATTTCAAACTCATCCACTTTAATGGGCCCGTTATCATTAAAGGTCGTTTGCGGAGTGACGTCACCGTCATTAAGTGCAATGGCCATGGCAATAACTTTAAAAACCGAACCCGGCTCAAAAATATCCGCTACGGCGCGATTGCGATACACGCCGGAACCCAAAATATTTTTATATTTTGAGATGATGGTTTTGCCCGTTTTCATAACCTCTTTAAAAACCTGAATGCGGTAATGAGAATCGGCGTCGAGGTAGAGGTAATTAATTTCTTCGCCCGAGTCGCCCGTCGTTACGATGTTATTTTTTTCTTCATCCGTGAGCGTAATGTCTTCCGTATCCAGCGCTTTGCCGTATTCGTTAGGGTCAAAAGTGGGGTAGTGCGCCATGCTCACAATGCGGCCGGTTTTTGGTTCCATAATAATCACGGTGCCAGAGTCCGCTCTCACATCTTGCACCGTTTTTGCCAGGCGTTTTTCCACTTCCATCTGGATAGAGCGGTCAATAGTGAGGGTGACATTGTCTCCATCAATGGCCGGCTGAATAATGAGGTTGTCGCCAACTATGACCTGCTGGCCGGTGGCATCAAGTTTAGTTTTGAAAATTCCTTTTTTGCCGCGCAGTTGGGCGTCAAAACTTTTTTCGATGCCATAGAGTCCACCCTGTTCATTGGCAAAACCCACCACTTGCGAACCGAGCGCACCCTCCGGATAGTAGCGATAATTTTTTTCTTGAAATTGAACGCCGACAAAAAGATCACGCTTGGATTTTTTATCTTCTTCTAATAACTTCCGCAGCGGCTGTTCTATTCCCGGCGGAACTTTTTGGCGCAGCACCACATAACGATTGCGGCCAATGAGTAATTCCTTAAGACGTTCATAGGGAATATCAATCGTAGGCGCCAGCGTGCGTGCGGTATAATCTTGGTCATTTATTTGGGCAGGGTAAGCCATGATCGCATCATTTGAGACCTCAATGCCCGGCAGTTTTTCTTTGGACAGAAAAGCGATCATGTCCTGCGGCGGCGACTTATAAAGGATGATAGACGGCCGAGTTTTTTGACTCAGTTTTTCAAAAAGCTCACTGCGAAAATCTTTGCGCATCTCATCTTCTGTTTTTGGCCCGATGCGTGCGAGCTCTTCCACAGATGGATTATCCGGCAAAAGCCGCTTGAGCTCCCGAATCCTCTGCTGGTCTTTTTCCTGCGCGAATTTTTTATCAAAAAGTACCGCAGCTATTTTGTCGGCAACGTAAGACGGGTCTTTTAAGAGCGTCGGATCCGCAAAGAAAAGAGGAAAAGAAGTGTTGGTGGCAAGGCGAAAAACTTCGTTCGAGTGGTAATCTTGAATGAGAATTTCCCCTCGCCGCGCGCTCACTTCGCTATAACCCAAGTGACCTTCTTCGGCTTTTACCGAGTAGTAATTTTTTTTGAGAATCTGCAAATTAAAAAGCTGCGCCAAAATGAATCCTGAAAAAAGAAGATTCAGGAACAGCAGGGCGAAGATGCGGTTGAACTTAAAGCGGCTACTTGGCATGTGGCATCATTATAAAGGGTGTAGGGTGTGGGGTGTAGGGTATTTAGGTCAAAGTTAAGTGGGGTTGCTCAGAGGGGCCTTGCAAAAGGCGCTTTTATGCGGTATAAAAACTCCCATTAATCAATTCTTTATGAGCAAAAATAGCCATTCGGAAGAAGTTCGGGCAGATGCAACTACTTTAGTAACGGGAGTGAGTCCCGGTGGAGATAAACTTGTCTATTTTACGGCTGACGCTCCAGACCTGCTGAAATATGCCGATGTTGTGGTTATTGGGAAACAGCGTTTAACTGTTCATCAAGGGGTTTTGCATGTCATTGAAGAAGTAGGCGGAGAGCAAACGGTGTATGACAACATTAGCGTTAGGAGATATCAGGGAGGTAAAATTGTTGAAGGCGACGCAAGGAAAGTGCCAAATCCTCCAGTGAAGGCTGAGGTAATGCCAACGGGAACCAATATCGCTGAAAAACTTCTTGCCATTCAGCAAGGTGTTTTAGGCGCGTTCGTGGTAAATGGCGGGAAAATTGCCATTGATCATAGTGTGGAAGGAGGACGCATACTTGTTGGGAAAATGGCGAAAGATGCCTTAACGGACGCAGCAGAACAACAAAAGGCTGGAGAAGTTTTAGTGTCAGGCATACGGCTTTGTTTAACACTAAACGGTTGTGCTCTTTCAGAAACAGAAATAGGGGATTATTTGCGAAGATATCCAGAATATAGAGAGCATCTTCTACATCTTTCTAGCGTTATTATTGGAATGGTGAGGCATGGAGAATTGTTCGCTCAGGAAATTTTCGGCACAGTCTTCTATCAATGTGGGCCTTTTGATCGGGATGGAGCAAATGATGGTGTTGCCGTTGGATATCGTGGTGGCTCTGAATCTCCCGATTATCCGGTAGAAGATCCCGAAAAAAGACGAGATCGGCTTCGAGCGCAAGAAGATAAAAAGAGAGGTTGGAGTCCGCCTAAACCTAACAGACTCCCATGAATCTTTGACATTTCTCTTTTCCCCCCTGTACTTTGTACGGGTATTTAACTGAACCATCTTTTATGAACAAAGAAACGCTCAAAAATGGTTTACGCATTGTGACGAAGCACCTAGCCAATACTCAAGCGGTTACGGTTCTGATTTTGACGGGCGCTGGTTCTCGCTATGAAACTAAAAAGCTCAACGGCATTTCTCACTTTTTAGAGCACATGTTTTTTAAGGGAGCTAAAAAGTATAAAAGCGCCAAGGACGTCTCCGGCGCCATTGATGGCGTGGGTGGTGATTTTAATGCATTCACGGGCAAAGAATACGTTGGCTATTATGTAAAATTAGCGGTGCATCATCGCGATACGGCCATGGATGTGCTGGCAGATATGTTGATTCACTCCCGTTTTGATCAGCATGAAATTGATAAAGAGCGCGGCGTGATTATGGAGGAGTACAACATGTATCAGGACACACCCATGTACCAAGTGGGTTGGGATTTTGAGAGACTTATTTACGGCGATCAGCCGATGGGCTGGGATCAGGTTGGCACCAAGGAGCTCATTAATACCGTGACGCGCGAGGATTTTGTGGCTTATAAAAAGGCTTTATACACTCCGGAAAATATCGTGGTGAGCGTGGCGGGCAACATTTCGCATGACGATGTGGTGGCGCAGGTGAAAAAATATTTTAAGTTTGAGTCAGGCACAAAAGCGTATCATCACGATCTGCTTCAGCCCAATACCAGCAAAGAGCGCGTCTTTTTGCAGCACAAAAAAACGGAGCAGGCGCATGTGGTGGTTGGTTATCCGGCATATGCAGAGTCGCACAAAGATCATTATGTGGAAAAAGTGTTAGCCGTGATTTTGGGCGGCAACATGAGTTCCCGCATGTTCTTGGCAGTGCGCGAGGCTAAAGGACTTTCGTACTATATTCAAACTTCCACGGACGATTATACGGACAGCGGAATTATTTCTACGCGCGCGGGAGTGGATGTAAAGCGCATCAAATTGGCCATTACGGCCATTGTGGAAGAGTACAAAAAAATCCGCGGAGAAAAAGTTCCTGCGGCGGAGTTAACAAAGGCTAAGGAGTATTTGAAAGGAAAGTTGGTTTTGCGTCTGGAAGATTCTGAGGAGTACGCTCATTTGATTGGCAAAAACGAGCTCTTGTACGGGGAAGCCAAAACACCGGAACACATCATGGCACAAATTGATAAGGTCACGGCAGCCGATGTGGCACGCGTGAGCCAGGATCTTTTCAGGCCAGAAAATCTGCGTTTAGCCGCTATTGGCCCTTACGAAAATAAGGCAGAATTTGAGGAGTTGCTTAAATAGACGGTCACTTGACGTGTGGGGGTATTATGTGGTATGCTATTTGTGGTAGAAGAGATTTTAAAACAAAAAAATATGCAATGTTTTAACAGGAAATTTTTAGGCGAGACGCGGTTAATGTATGTTAATGGTGGGGAAAGGCCAAGTGCCGCACCAAAGAGCCACGCAGACATAGCAGACACAACTGGGGATGATCAAGCAACACGAGCCTCAAAAGTTCTAGCGGGTGCTATGAATACATGCGACGGATTCACTTGCAAGGTCGAGGTTGCCGAAAAACCTTGGCAAGAACAAGCTACAAAAATCCTGGATAAAATAGGGCAAGACAAGTTTGCCGCGTTAGCTTTCAATACCTTTTTGCAGGAATATGCTCGGGGATTTGGCGGAAGTGTTGATTTTACTGATGATGTAACCTCAAATTTTTATTCGGCTCTACAACTTTCCGGCGTGCCCGATTCAGAAGTGGGTTTTAATACGGCATGGAATGATATTTTAAGTATTGCCAAAGAGGGCGTAAGGGAGAGCTCTACAAAGGCACCATACGAAAAATTGAAAAGCATCGTTGATTCAGTAAGGAATACTGGCGGTAATGCAGTAGGTTGAAATGACCCTTTGCCCAAAAGTCGAGGGGTTATTTCTTTTTTAAGAATTCTTCGGGCGTTATCGCGCGAACATGTTTGGCGGCGTTTTGAACAAGTTGCTTATCCCAAGAAATAAGAGGGCATTTAAAGCGATGGGCCGTAATGGCCAGAATAGAGTCAGATGTTTTGAGAGCAAAAAGAGTATGGTGTGCCGCAAAGTAGGTGAGAAAACCGGCTTCAAGATTGATGAGGCGTAAATTTTTTTGAATATTCCAGTCAATCATTTCCTGGAATAAGCGATCTCCAGCATTTCGATTTTGGAATATCCGAAAATATACCTGTAGAGTTTCGCAGAAGGTAATAACAGGAAGAATAAGAGTGAGTTTTTGATGTTTGACTCTCTCAAAAAATTGTCTTGCTAAATCATGATGGTTCTCATGAGGAACAAAATGAGCAAGCAAAACGGAAGCATCAACAACAAGAGTTTTTTTTGTCATAGGGAGTTCCTAGTCCGTATAGCCTCGTAATTTTCGAATTTCTTTTACAATATCAATTCCTTTTTTCTTTACGAGCATCTCCTCCGGTGGGTCAATAAAAAAATCGAGGCCATGTTTCTCGCCATCATCAGCCGTTTCTTCTTTATCTCTCCCAGGCTTCATTCTCTGAAAAACTTTGAAGCTCATGATGACGATTTTTGGCTTTGAATGTGAAAAAACCGTTACCGGTTCTTCCATCTCCTCAACTTCCTCAATGACTTCCGTAGTGTGTTTGCGAAGATCCGAGACTTTCACGGTGTGGTGATTGGTATACATAAAAGTAACTTTAAAGTGTCTTTATTGTATACTATTGGAGATCAGGTAGCAAGGTCCGAAAATCTGTTTTTCAGAGGTCCCCTTGCAAGTTCAGGTTTCTCTAGTTTAGAATAGGCCGCGTAAACTAATTCTTCATTGCTGAGCCGAGCACGGCGAGGCTGCGAGGTCGGAGCGAAGAATCTGGCTTGGCCAGTTCGGAGCGAAGACCGAGCGTAAACATATGGAACGCACTCTTGTACTGATTAAGCCCGACGCGGTTCAACGAAGTCTCATTGGAGAGGTGATCTCGCGCTTTGAGCAAAAGGGTCTCAAACTCATTGGCATAAAGATGATGTCTTTGGATGAAGCTATTTTGCGCGAGCACTATGCGCATATTGCCACTAAGCCTTTTTACCCGGGTGTGGAAAAATTTATGAAAAGCACGCCGGTGGTGGCTATGTGCTGGGAAGGCGTTGATGTCGTTGAGGCCGTGAGACTTTTGGCGGGTATCACCAAGGCGCGTGCCGCTGCGCCAGGGACCATTCGTGGGGATTTGGCCATGAGTGTGGCGTGTAATGTGATTCATGCTTCGGACACGTACGATAACGCGGTGAAAGAAGTGAAGCGGTTCTTTAATCCCGATGAGCTTTTTGAATACGATAAAACGGAGTACCTCCACGTTTACTTGGATGACGAAGTTACGGGAAATAGATAGGCCAGGCCGAGCCGTCGAGGCGAGGCTACTAACAATTAATGCGCCAAAGGCGCAACCTCATGAGGTTTTTGAATCCCTTCGAGCTCAAGGCAAGGAGGTGGTTTTGTTGGAGAGTGGAAATGATGTAGGAAATTCTGCTTTGGGATGGACGTTTGTGGGTGTGGTAAATCGCGATATAAAAGTTCCGAAGGGTGAGGCGGGGCTCATTTTTATGAGGGATTATATCCGCAAGCATAAGCGGAAAAAGAAAAATGCCGAGCCGCCATTTACAGGAGGATTTGTGGGGTTTTTGAGTTATGAGTGGGAGCCTTATTTTGTATATGTAGATGAGGTTATGGCTTTCCAGCGGCGCGGCAGTCCGTGTCTCATTTTTGTCGCCGACGACCCGCATATCGCTCGGTCTAACATGTACGACCTCGCGATGACCAGCCCATACATGATGGGCTGGTCGCGGGTCAAAACGGCTACAAAAATGTATCCACGGACTGCCGCGCCGAAATCAAATATTTCACTCAGTATGTATCTTCAAAAAATCGCTCAAATAAAAGAATATCTCGCCGCTGGAGAAACCTACCAGGTGAACTTTTCGCAAAAATTCCAGACTCCTTATGGCGGCGACGCTTTTGAGCTTTATAAAAAAGTAACCGCCATAAATCCTTCTCCGTTTCAGTTTTTTTTGGAAACCAAGGATTTTGCGGTGATCTCAAACTCACCCGAAAGGCTTATGAAGTTGAAGGGAAATATTATTGAGACAAAGCCGATTAAAGGCACTATGCCGCGTGGGAAAAATCCAAAAGAGGATGCAGTGAACATCAAAAAACTTTTGGCCAGCGCCAAGGAGCGCGCTGAGCTAGAGATGATTGTGGACTTGGCCCGGAACGATATCGGAAAGATCTGCCGTCCCGGGACGGTAAAGGTTACAGAGTTGCGTGCCGTGGAAAAATATTCGCATGTCATTCATACATCAGCAACTATTCGCGGAAAAATGCAGAAGGGAAGGGATTGGTTGGATGCCCTCCATGCGCTTTTTCCTGGCGGCTCGGTGACAGGTTGTCCAAAAAAACGCACGATGGAAATTATAAAAAAACTTGAAGGTGAGCCTCGCGGCGTGTACTGCGGCAGTGCCGGCTACATTGATCTTTCCGGCGACTGCGATTTTAATATTATGATTCGCACGCTCTGGCTCGACAAAAAAACGCATCAACTTTCGTTCCGTTCCGGCGGTGGAATTGTGGTGGACTCGGATCCGGAAAAAGAATACGCAGAAACCATGCACAAGTCGCAGGCGCTTATGAGCGCAGTGGCCTCTTAGCTCCTTTTAAATGGCCATCAGTCATTACTTCAAGGTGCATAAAGCCTGTTGGTCTAAAAACAAGTAGCAACACCTCATTTCCCCGTTGCTCCACAACGCATGCCGTAAAATATGTCCCCCAAGGGAATTCGCGCTCAAACATAGCCGATGGTACCAGCCCAAATAGCTCTTTGTCATAACTCTTAACAAGTTGTATGAAGATATCTTTTGGAATTTTTTCATCAATATGTATAGGGACTTTTCGTAGCCATGCCTCCTCGATTTTTGAGGAAAAAGCGGTTCTGTAGCCAGCAATTTGCGCTTCTGGATTGGTGGTGGTTGCTGGACTGACTGCTAATCGGCGCTGCACGGCCGCTACTACCAAACTCAGCTCCCCACTATCCAACTCTCTTGTTGCGGGTGGTTTTTCATCGTGAGCTGCATTTTGGCCATCTTCGGGTTCGACATTTTTACTTCTTGGATCCATAATGATGCGTTGAGTTCATATCATACTAGCATATTTTACATAATATGTCACCCAATTCGCCATAGGTTTTTTATCACTACATCTGCCTGATGTATCCAGGGTACAATTTTTTCAAAAATTCCTTTCCATTCATCATCCGTAAGATTTGGGAAAATTTCTCTGACGGTGTCCTCTAGAATTTCACCATCGGTGAAGCCATTTTTTACAAGAATGTAACAAGCAAACCAAAGGGGTCCTTTTTGGGTGTGAAGAGTTTGAATATCCATCTGGTCTAAAGCGTCGAGCATGCTTTTTGTCCGCATAGATTCCGGAGTGGGGCATGCTTCATCCATACGATACCGCGGTGCACAAACTTGGAATCGCGGTGGCTTTAAATCAACACGGTATCCGTTTTCCCTAAGTACTTCAGCTATGGCATGAGCAATCTCGCGTGTTATTTGGCGGAAAATAGGAACAAATGTTACTCCGGATTTGTTGTTGCCTGTAAGGCTATCGGGAACCAGTGACGGCATATTCAAAAACATTTTTCCACCTTGCACCATTTGCGGCAGAAGATCAGCCATTAAAAGGTGAATGTACAAGTCTGGAATCTCATCCACTTCAACATGTCCAGCTTGAAATGATGGTATGACGTCTAAATTTTGGGGAGAGAAAAGTAAGGCTATGCGGTCATTAAGAGGAATGTCGAAAGAATGAAAGGCATCTTCTACAAGAAAATTTTCTTCATGAAGCTCAGCCACGGCTTCTGCAAATAATGTTTCATAAACCGTGCCCTTCGTCCTCAATAATTCAGTTGCCAAAAAAAGTTTTGGGCATCGGAGTCTTAATCGATCTAGTGAGATATTCAGTCTTTTACAAAAATTGATGACCGTTGGAAGATTTCTGACAAGAGGGCCATCGATAACCACCAAGCCTTCCTTGGGAAATGTTTCAGCACTGATGGCGCTAAAACATTGAATGACTTCCGGAGTAGAAATGGACTTTCTCTCATCTAAATTGGGATATTCCGTGAGCATGCGATAAATGCTGTGCAACAAAGCGAGGGTAGGTTTCTGATGATTTTTGGTAAGGGCGCCGATGATATTGAGAAAAAGACCTCCGTGATGGGGATCACTCCAGTTAACATCACGTTTTAATAGCTCAAAAAAATACAGGCTCACGGCGGCGTCATCTTCGTCATAGAGTCCTAGATCGGGAAGAGACTGCGTAACAGCAAGGCGAGGATTGGCAACCATCGCTTCTATCTCGCGCGGTCTGGCTTCGGGGGTTTCCATAGGTTGGGAAGGTGATAATTTACGTGTTTTGTGCCATTTTGTCAATCATATTCTAACCTGATCTTCGGGTACAATATGGCGGATGGTTGTGTATTTAAACGGA
>JBBTWV010000005.1:0-5479 GCA_038062615.1 Patescibacteria group bacterium
GACTTTATCGTAATGCCCGTCAGAACGATCTATCCGCTCTTTCCGCTGTTCAAAATTTTTGTTGCCACCCCGCATAGGCAAAAGATCCCCGTTTAACGTAACAAATTGGTGCGCCCACCAGGAATCGAACCTGGATCACAAGCTCCGCAAGCTTGCGTTCTATCCGTTGAACTATGAGCGCGCGTAAAGAAGCAGGGACATTGAACTACGAATCGCCCGGAATGAAAAGCAGAAATCATTAAAAGGACGATATGTTATATTACCCCGCGATGGCTCTTCTTCAATTTCTCGCGCTGATACCTTTTGCTTTTTTGGGCCAGCAAACCACGGTAGCCGCCGCGCCGGATATTTCTGTCCCGCTCCAAGGCATCTACCTCACCAGCACCTCCGTTGCTGGCAAGACGGGAGAAAAGCTTGCCGATGATTTTGCCAAAATTGGGGGCAACATGATTGTGTTTGATATCCAGGATTCAAACGGCAAAATTGCTTTTCCTTCTAACTTGCCGATCTCCATCGAATTGGAAAATCGCAAAGAGCAGATCAAAAATCTCTCAGCAACCGTCAAGAAATTTCATGACAAAGGTTTTTACATGGTGGCCCGGTTTGTTCTTTTTAAAAACGGTTTTATTGCGGGCAAAAAACCAGAGTGGACCATAAAAACCAAGGGCACGAAAAGTCCCTTTGTAAGCCGCGACGGACCCATTTGGCTAGATCCAGGGAATCTTGAACTGCAAGAATATTTAATTGATCTCGGTCGTGAAATCGCTATGGCGGGCGTGGATGAAATTCAGTTTGATTACGTGCGCTTCCCCGAGGGCGGCAAGGGGGGTTATTCGGGATTTAGTTTCACCGGCGATGCAAAATTTACCAAAGATCAGGCCATTACGAATTTTGTGACGCAGGCCGCGGCACAGTTGCACATTTTGGGTACGGCCGTGAGTGCGGATATTTTTGGAATCGTGGTTTGGGATAACTTGAGCTGGAAAATTATTGGCCAAAACGTGGCCGAGCTCGCCAAGCCGCTGGATGCCCTCTACCCCATGCCATACCCTTCGCACTTTGGTCCGGGTTGGGGTGGGCATAAAAATCCTGCTGATGAACCTTACTTTTTTGTGCAAGAAACCACCAAAAAATTTATGGAACAGACCAAAGATAGCGGCGGAACAAAAATTCGTCCGTGGTTGCAAGGGTTTGCCATGCGTGTGACCAAATATGGGCCCGGTTATATTGAAGAACAGGCGCGAGCCCTTAAAGACATTGGAATCGAAGAATTTACCGTATGGAACGCCGCAAACAATTATCAGGTTACGTTTGATGGCTTACAGAAGCGGAAATAGCAGGATCTTGACAGATGGTAGTTCCAGTATAAGATAGGGCACTAAACCCCCTATGAGTTTTTCAGGATCCAGAATATTTCCGGTGGAAGTTCTTCGTGAGGCTGATGCCCTCCAGCTCGATGATGATGCTTTTAGTAGTCGTCGCGAGGTTACGGGTATTACTATTGATCCTGAAGATGCCCGTGATTTGGATGATGCCGTTTCGTTAACCCAGAATAATGATGGATCAATCACGGTGGAAATCCATATTGCGGATGTTTCTGCTTTGGTACAAGCAGGCTCGTTACTGGATCGTGAAGCCAGAACAAGAGTCCACTCCCGATACTTTGACGATGGTACGGTGGCACTTATGCTTCCGCCGAATCTTTCCGGGGACCGATTGAGTCTCGTCCCACAACAAAGGCGACCTACTATTACTGTAAAAGTGAAGTTGGATTCAAAAAATCTTGTAATACAAAACTTCATCATAGAGCCAACGGTACTTCGCAGTACACGGAAATTGAGTTACGGAGAAGCGGATGCGGTAGCACGACAAGTAAATCAGGACGAAACAGGCAGAATGTTGAGCCAGTTAGGTCTTTTGGCACAACGCCTTTATTATCAGCGTCTCACTGAAGGTGCGCTGTCACTTGACGATAAAGATGAAGAAACGTTGCAAGACGGAAGTGCTGAAACTCAAAATAAATTCTCCTCGTGCCGTATTATTCAGGAGCTCATGATCTTGGCGAATCGTCTTGTGGCGCAATTTGCTGTGGATCAAAAAAATCCCTTTTTATATAGAAATCACTCTCTGCCGCGAAGAGATGAGTGGAGGCGCGAGGCTTTGTTGCGTCCGGAAATATATGAAGGTGATCCCGGTGCCATCGCCATGTGCCGAGAGATTACTGCTGAGTCCGCTGGCATTGCCACCTATAACATAACTCCACGCGGACACGAGGGCGTAGGTGCAGATTTGTATACGCATTTTACTTCTCCCATTCGCCGTTATGCTGATTTAGTGGTGCATAGGAATCTTTGCGCTGAACTTTTGGAAGAAAGGTTGCCACATACACCCGCAGAACTTGCTGTCATTGCGGCTATCATAAACCATGAACATGCTCGTTTATCCAGGTTCGTTCTTTCACAGTCTAGTCGGCGTAGAGCAAAACGGCCTGCAAGTGAGAGGTCTCTGTCGGTTCGTATGCCGCCGGAGCAAAAACTTGCCCAATTGGCGGCGAGCAATAATTGGACTCTTCGATATGAGGAGGTTCCGACTCCAAAACCCGGCCCAACGAAAAAGGCTTTTAGCGTTGAAATTCACCTTATTACGATGGAAGGAGGACAGTTTTCTGGTTTGGCTTATGCTGATACTTTGTCGAGTGCACGCAATATAGCCGCAAAGGAAATATTACAAAAAATACATCGAGCTGGATTGGTTTCCCCGGATGCCCAACAGCACATGGTTGCATAATATATTATTTATAGTATAATTATAGGATGCAACAAACCCAGAAAAACAAAATTATTTTCTTCGGGCTCATGGTCGTGGCGTTTTTTGGGGTTCTTAATTACACGGTCTTTGCGTCTGAAACAGTGAAAAAAAACAGCAGCGCCATCCACGTGAATTATAAGCAGGAGTTAGAAACCTTAGAAGGTTGCGACAACTCTCATGCGGACGAGTTAAAATTTGCCTACATCGCAGTGCCAAGAAGCGCTCTTGTGGTGATTTGCGACGGAACCCGCTGGGTAGAAGTAGCCCAAACAAACCTCTAAGGCCTGTTCATAGGCCAAAAACCTGGTAAACTGCTTGGGCTATGTCTCAGCGTTTTAAACTTGTCTCGCCATTTAAACCTGCCGGCGATCAGCCCAAAGCCATCGAAAAACTGGTGAAGGGAGTGAAGGGCGGAAAGCCGCATCAGGTATTATTGGGTGTTACCGGTTCCGGTAAAACTTTTTCGGTGGCATCGCTTATTGAGCAGGTCCAAAAACCGACGCTCATTATTTCACATAACAAAACGTTGGCCGCGCAGTTGTACTCCGAATTCAAAGAATTTTTCCCCACCAATGCGGTAGATTATTTTGTCTCGTATTACGACTACTATCAACCGGAGGCCTATATGCCTTCCACAGACACCTATATTGAAAAGGATGCTTCTATCAATGAGGAAATCAGCAAGTTTCGCCATGCGGCCACCATGCATCTTTTAACACGCCGCGATGTGATTATTGTGGCTTCGGTATCATGTATTTATGGACTTGGTTCGGTGGAAGAGTATGAGGCTTTGGCGATCACGCTTAAAAAAGGAGAGTCGTTTCAGCGTGATAAGTTGTTAAGACGTCTCAGTGATATCCAATACACGCGTTCTCAGATGGATTTTAAGCAAGGAATGTTTCACGTTTTGGGTGATACGGTGGAAATTTTTCCACCAGGCCAAGACACCATTTATCGTTTTGAATTTTTTGGCGATGAAATTGATAACATCTCGGAAGCGGATTCTTTTACAGGCGAGGTGATAAAAGAAATGGACGAGGTGAAAATTTTTCCTGCCAAACACTCTGTGACGACAGAAGATCGTATTCGTGCGGCGATGGAAGGTATTCGCCTCGATCTTGATGCCCGCGTGAAGGAGCTTCAAAAAATGGGCAAAAATTTGGAGGCAGAGCGCATACGAACTCGCACAGAATATGATTTGGAAATTTTGTTGGAGACGGGATACTGCACGGGTATTGAAAACTACACGCGCTATTTAAATCGCCGCGAGGAGGGCAGTCAGCCAGAAACGCTTTTGGATTACTTTCCGGACGATTTCTTGTTGGTGGTGGATGAGTCCCACATGACGATCCCTCAAATTGGCGGCATGCATAACGGTAATTTTTCTCGCAAGCAGACGCTCATTGATTATGGCTTCCGTCTGCCATCTGCACACGATAACCGGCCGCTGAGATTTGATGAGTTTGAAAAACACATGAAGCAGACGATTTATATTTCTGCCACGCCCAGCGAGTTTGAAATGAAGAGGGCTGGCAAAGAAGTGGTAGAGCAGATTGTGCGTCCTACAGGATTAATTGATCCGCATGTGGAAGTGCGGCCTACCAAGGGGCAGATTTTGAATCTTATTGAAGAAATAAAAAAGCGTAATGCCGCAAAAGAACGAACGCTCATTACGACCTTAACAAAGCGCTCGGCGGAAGATCTTACCGACTACCTTGTTGATGCCGGATTTAAAGTGAAATATTTGCACTCGGATATTCAAACGTTTGAGCGTGTAGAAATTTTGCGTGATCTGCGTCTTGGGAAGATTGATATCCTTGTGGGAATTAATCTTTTACGTGAAGGATTAGACCTTCCGGAAGTTTCTTTTATCGCCATTTTGGATGCGGATAAGCAGGGTTTTTTGCGCTCAACACCAGCACTCATCCAGACTATTGGTCGCTGTGCGCGTAACGTAAATGGCTTTGTGGTGATGTATGCGGACAAGATGACGGATGCTATGAAGGGCGCCATGGGGGAGACGGACCGCCGCCGTGCCATTCAGGTGCAATATAATAAGGACCACGGCATTACTCCGCAGACGATTATTAAGGCCGTGCGTGAGCTGGACACGCCGAGCAGTGGTGACAAAAAGAAACACCTTGATACCAAAAAGATCCCGCGCGAGGAGCTGGGCAGATTTGTGAAGATGCTGGAAGATCAGATGGAACTGGCCGTCCAAAACCTGGAGTTTGAGAAGGCTGCGGAGTTACGCGATGAGATAGAGGAAATTAAGGGGAAGATGAAGAAATGATAAAGGAGATACTTATTACTCAATAATTTTTAACCCCCTTCGCTTCAATGCAGTGCGAATTTTTTCTAAATCGCCGTAGGATGATGGCGGATATACCGTGAGGATATTTCTATTGATGGATGCTGATAAAGCAGTGCCGCTAATAAATCCGCACATAATGTCTACTCCATCTACGCCATCCGGTACCTCTGCTTTCACTTCGCAATGAGCCATAGATGCGTGATAATGATTAAGAGTGACATTTACTCCTCGTTTTCTACAAAAACAAGACTATAATGTGCGATCCCACTGCAATTTGATCTTATCTTAATCTGTCAGAGAATAGGGTACTATTAAGCAAATGAAACATGAGGGAGGAGTTTTTGAAGTAAGGAAGCG
>JBBTWV010000006.1:0-10315 GCA_038062615.1 Patescibacteria group bacterium
CTTCGCAATCTCTTCCAACGAGCTCACGATGTCATAATGGTAATTAGCGAGAGCAATTTGGGTTTGATGACTGAGGACGCGCTTCCGGTTTTTGGTCCGCAACTTGTCCTTTTGAGATCGTATTACTTCATACTTATCCAGAATCTGTGAGACCGTTTTTCTGGCTTCAGCAAGAGGAATGCTCAGGAGCCCATGGGACATTTTTAAGACTTCATAGCTCTTTTGAAAAAGGATTTGAAGCTCCTTCTTTTCAACTCCTTTAAAAGCTCTCCCCTCACTGCTCAGCCTCGTGGCAACCTCTCCCATTTTGCTTTCATAATCGGCAATACGCTCTATCTCATGGAGAATACGAACAAACTTAGGGATGAGCCTAGAATGTTCTTGAGAGAGCTGTCGGCTCGTTATTTTTTCTAAATATTCCGTGATTCGGCTTTGGTATCGGTCTATTTTCTCCCTGGCGTGTGTCATTTCGCGCCACGAAGCATCGCGACTTTGCAGAATGGAGGCATCCACCAGTTTTAGGTTTTGCATCGCCAGGCCACAACTTTCTTTCAGCGACATTTTCACTTGATCTAAAGCCGTTCCGGGATCTTGCAAAGAAGTTTCTTCAAGATAATAGAGTTCTTCTTTTTCGCGGGATTTTCCAAAAATAAAGTAGTCCGTAATGCGGGCTATGGAGCCAATGAGCGGGAGAAAAAGGAGCGTCGTAAGAACATTAAAAATGGTGTGCGCATTGGCAATTTGGCGAGCGGCATCATGGAGCGGCGATACCTCCAAAACCAGTTGCATAAATGGTTTTACAAAAATGAGAGCCAAAAATGCACCGATCATGTTGATAATAAAATGCGCACGCGCTGCCTGCTTTGCCACATAACTTCCGCGAATCGCGGCGATGTTGGCCGTAACGGTCGTCCCAATATTTTCGCCCAAAATAAGCGGCACGGCTTGCTCAAAAGTAATCGCCGATGAAATCGCAAGCGCAATGGTAATGCCGGTGGTAACGGAACTGGATTGCACCACAATCGTTATAAACATTCCGGCCAAAAGCCCCAGAACAGGGTATGTGGCAAACATCTCTAAATAAGCATGGAAGGTATTATTTTCCTTAAGAGGATCAAATGCCGCGCCCATGAGCGTAATTCCAAAAAAAAGCGCACCAAATCCAAACAGGGCTTCGCCGATGTCCCTGATTTTGTCGGATTTGGCAAAAAGGTGGAGGATGGCACCAATGGCAATGATCGGCAGTGCAAAATTCTGAATCCTAAAAGCGATAATTTGTGCGGTTATCGTCGTGCCAATGTGCGCGCCGAGAATAATAGAGATAGCTTGGGGAAGAGCCATTAAACCGGCATTTACAAAACCCACCACCATCACCGTGGTCACCGAACTGGATTGGACGATGGCCGTGGCAACGGTACCAGAAAAAACTCCTACGAACCTATTGGCGGTGAGCGTATGAAGAACGGCTTTGAGATGGGGTCCGGCCATCCGCTGAATGCCCCGACTCATCGCATCCATGCCGTAAAGAAAAAGTCCTAATCCTCCAAGCAACGCAAAAAATATATCCACGTTTCACAGGATACCTTCTCCTGGAAAATATGTCATTCAAGCCCTACCTAAGCATGTTGTTTTTTGCTCTCGTCCAAAGTGTAAACAGCGCGTCCAATACGCACAAACTGTTCATTCTTTTGTAAGTTGAGAGAAATCGTCCCCTTCTTTACATGTCTCTGCTTGAGAACACCCGCAATAATTTCTTGTTTGGTAAGCGGACTCTTTTTGCGAAGCAAGTCTTCAATAACCTCGGCTACGGTGCCTTTCTTGTAGCCCCATTCCTTAAGTCCATAGAGACCGCGGCCAACGAGCACAAAGTGTTCATCGCGGATGAGTTCGTTATGAACGGCTTGCGTCGTCACGACTTTTTTATCAAAAGCCGATTCTGTAATTTTGTTGGCGATTTCCACAAAGTGCAAGGGTTTTCCTTCGCGCTTCAAAACAATATAGGCCTTGTCGCGAATGGATTTTGGGTTGATGTGCCTCCAGGTCATGAGGCCAATACCTTCTTTGACCTTCTTAAAGCGCATATCAATTGAAAAGAGCGAGATGATCGTCTCCCGATTTGACTTCATACCTTTTTCGGCCAGTTGCGCTTCCACTTCTCCTGCGAGTTCTGCCATGGAAGTAAGATCTTTCTTTTTAGAAAGAATTTGATAGGCCACTTCACTCACGGCGGCGAGCTCATTTTCGTCCTGGCCCTTCGTTCTCCAGAACGGGTTAAAGAGTCCGTTGCGTTCGCTTCGTACAAAATCCGGGCAGATGGCGAGTGCCAACTTCACAATGTGGCTGTCAATTTCAGCATCCGTAGAAAGTCGCTGCAAAATTTCACTTACGAGCTCGTCTTCTACACAAAGGCCTCCATGGGCTTGCAAAAGTTCTTTAGCAATACGGCTGACCTCAGAGAGCTTGGTGTTCTCCAGCGTGCGGCGAAGTTTGCCAAGAGCAATTTTTTCAATCTGGCGGATGCGTTCGCGAGTAACCGAAAACTGCTGTCCGATTTTTTCGAGCGTCTGCCGCGGTTCATTATTCAGGCTAAAGCGTTTGATGATGACCTCTTTTTCTTTAGGAGTAAGGACGAGAAAAATGTCTTCAAGAATCTTTGCAAGGTTGATTTTGGATGTTTGATCCTGGTTCGCGGAGCTAGTCATAAAAGGATTATTAAAGAGGCTTTTTAAACTTATTCATTTTCTGGTATCGCGTCAAGCAAGAATGTTGTGAATCTTGCAAGGTTATCGTTTCTTCTATTAAGGTTTGCATTCTAATAGGTATTCTTTGGGTTGTCAATAGCTTCTTTTATCTTTAGATTTAGAGCAATGAGCCGCGTGTGATGCTCTGTGGCCCGAATTTCTTATATATGGCATCAAGAGCGGGAGCAAGATCATTCTCACGAGGAATTTCAAATAAGCTAAACTGTTTAGCACTTTTCATCTCAAGGCTTGAAAAAAAGAAACCGGATTTGCGATAGATGCGTGTAGCGTCAAAAGTTGCTTCAAACATTTCTTTGAAAATATCAATAAGCAAAGCATCGTCATCAGTAGGATGCGGCAGCTTTTTTTTAAGACCGGTCGCTTGAAAATCTTTCGTCATTAAAAAGAAAGCGATCATCCCCGTAGCGAGCCCATATTCCCGAAGCCGCATAGAAAGATGCAAAAGAAGTTTGAGGGAAAAAGAAAAAATATATTTTTGATCCATAGAAAAATTTGGGAAAGTACGAGTGCTGGAAAGTGATTTTGGAAGAGTTTCTCGCATTTCTACCTTAGAGAGAGCAATGCCGTTTAATTCCGCTTGAAGTTCTTTGCCGCGCTTGCCCAAGAGCTTTGGAACGAGCGGCGATAAAGCGACATCATACGCCGTTTTGAGCCCGAACTTGTTGAACAGCGCTTCGGTATTGTGGCCGACGCCGGTAATTTTTCCGGCGGAAATTTGAGTCAGAAATTTTTTAAGTTCTTTTTGAGAGACCAAGGTAACGCCTGCCGGTTTTTTAAAATCCGATGCAATTTTTGCCAAAAGTTTGCTTGAAGCGATTCCTATAGAAACGGTAATACCGATTTTTTCCGTCACTGTTTTTTGAATCATTCGTGCAATGCCGGCGTAGTCGGTTCGGTAAAGAAGTCGCAATCCCGTAAGATCCACAAAAGCTTCATCAATGGAGCACGTCTCCACGTCGGGTGAAAAACTTTTGAGGATCTGCATGAGCTGGTATGAAGCCAGCTGGTATTTTTCAAAATGAGAGGGAATGATAATCCCCTGTGGACAGAGCTTTTTAACTTTAAACACAGGTGTTCCTGCGTGAATACCAAAAGGCCGTGCCTCGTAAGTGGCGGCAAGGACAATGCCGCGGTTATCCGTCCGATTGCACACCAAAACCGGCTTTCCTTTTAAATCCGGGCGGGAGATGAGTTCCACGGAGGCAAAAAAACAGTCGGCATCAATGTGGGCAATGGCAGGAAGTGCGAGTTTTGCGTTCCGAAGCGGAGACCAGCCTTTGCCGGAATGGCTGGTCGAAGCGGAGGACGTCGCACAAGGAATTTCAATAAAGGCGGAAGACTTTTGTATGGATGAATTCCGCCGACTTGAAATTCCGCTGTGCGACGAGCAAAACCCTCTTGATGTAAGGGATTTCATGGGCCTCTAGAGTATATGAGTATACGCTCATATACAAGTTCATGATACATTATTTTCCGTGCGTTTCCCTACTTTTCATAATGAACGAGAACTGGCGGCCCAAGGGTATTTGACCATTGGCGTGGATGAGGTCGGTTGCGGCTGTTTGGCAGGCCCCGTAGTGGCGGCGGCGGTTCACCTCCCGCTTCATTCCAGGATGGCGAATATTAAGGATTCAAAACTTCTCCGGCCAGCGGCTCGTGAAAAACTTTTTGAAGAATTTTTGAAGAGGGGCATAACTTTTTCGCTCGGAATTGCTACCGTGCAGGAAGTTGATGCCATAAATGTGCGACAGGCCAGTTTACTAGCTATGTGGCGAGCTCTTACCGGATTTTTAGAAAATCTTGAGAAGAGTAAGAAGCCTTTTGCGCTTATTGATGCGTGGCATGTGCCTTACATAAAAATTCCTCAGCGCGGAATAATTCATGGAGATCGCTTGGTAAAATCCATCGCGGCGGCTTCTATTATTGCCAAAGTCGCCCGTGACCGGCTCATGCATGAGTATGAAAGAGATTTTCCAGGATATGGGTTGGCGCAACACAAAGGGTATGCAACGGCGGTTCATCGCCGAGCGCTTACGCAACTTGGACCATCTTCATTGCACCGCCGGAGTTTTTTGAAAAAGATTCAGTTGTGGGCTGATGCATAAATCAATATTCTGAGATAAATGCCCAGGTGGCGGAATTGGAGATACGCGTCGGCCTTAGGAGCCGATGCCCGAAAGGGCGTGGAGGTTCGAGTCCTCTCCTGGGCACCAGAGATTCGCGGAATGGAACTTCGTAACGGTAGTTTTATTACGATTTATTGCAAGGATATACCCAATATTCTATACACCTCATTATCGCACCTTCTTTGGAATAGCTCACCATTTCTAAAATTTTCTAAAGTAAATCCGCACCTTTCAGAATTTTGAGTACAAAATTCTTTTAAATTTGCGGCTCTAACCGGTTCTTCTTTCTCATAATCTGAACAGTTTGTGGGAGGGTTAGGCGGAAACATATTACAATAACACCACCCAATGCCATTAAATTTGGCACCGCCACCATGCGGTAGGCTGTCTTCATTATCACCTCGACCTCCGTTTTTAACTTTTCGTTTGGCATCCGGCCTACCAGTCTCACCATCAAGAGAAACTAAATTTTGAGCGACTGGCTTTTTAATTTTCTTTTTTCCGCTAGGAGATGAAGCAGCTACACTAGAATTACCTTTTGATAGTTTACCTTTTTGCTTGAGTAGGGGTTTTATAGAAACGGGAATGCCTCCTTTTGCCATCATATCCATTGTTGCCGCACTATAGGCCGCAACATTGGCATGTGGCATTTCCGGCTTAAAATCAGCAACTTTTTTTGAGGGGCCATTGGATGCTATTCCAATGCCGAAGGCAATGAGGGCACACACAAGTGCTACACGAGTCATCAATCGGCGCGATGATATTTCTCCTTCACTAAGGATATTTGCTACTTCCATACTGTGCAAAAGATCTTTAACCATGAGTGGGTCTAGACCTTCTCTCACATTTGGAAAACAATCATCATATTTAAAAACTCTTGGCTGTCCAAACGATTTCCAGACATTATCAACCAATTGCATTTGGTGAAGCGCCAACATCAGGGGTTCTTGCTTGCTAACCTCAATTATCCATCCTGTGAAATCCCCATTCTTATTATGGACATTGAAAAAGTTGTTATTTGGGTCAGGCCCAGGTCGAAGCTCATAATCGCCAGCACTCCAATGGCAAAACTCTTGAGCAAACCTTTCTGCTATTTGTTGAGCACCAATCTGTGGTTCCTGAATTGTTTCAGAAGATGCCATAGAAATCTTACAGTAGACTATTTCGGCATATTTGTCAAATAGCCTTAATGAGCGAACCTTGACTAAATTAAACTAATATTATAGAGTCCTCAACCTTATGGGAATGGATCGTCTTTCAAAGGGAGGTACTTTAGCAGTTTTAATGGCCGCTCTTGTGGCGGATGGAGGTTGTGCGCGTGTCAAATTGGACAAGGCTCTGCATGATGAAAATACCGACCCTCCGCCGGAAACTACTTGGAATCCTCTGGAATGGAATTGGAAAGTTTGGCTGGAAGGGTTAGATGCATCGGAGCGGAAACCTCAATCAACTCAGAGAATTGCAACGATGTGCTTTGATACCTTTGAGGCTTTACAGGCAGAGATGGGTAACAAAGCGCACAGAGAAGAAAGGGAAAAAATCATCATACGCGGACGCAAAGAAATGCAGGAGCTCTTTGGAAAAAATCTTTTTGCCAATAATGAAGATGTATACGTTCATGGCGGTTTCCTTTTCGATAAGGCGATTTTGCTATTCCCCCATTCGTCGGATTCTGTCCGTGTAATAGGGCGGGCTATGGTCAAAAAAGATGATCGGGTACATGAAGTTTTTGTAGGATGGGATGCCAGTTGGAATATTGTTGATGTCGTACCGATGCCGGGCGTGCCGACTCAAAGTATGGAGGGATTTTTGGATATTGAATCGGAAAGGTCTCTTTTTTTAGCGCAAATCCAACTTTTACGCGGAGAAAAAGGTTCTTTGGAATGGAGAGTTGAGGAGCGAGCCTATAAAGCGATGTCTAGTGCATACCCCGAAGCGCGACCGGTTTCTTCTCATGTTTTTTCTAGAGGGCAGATGCATGAATTTGAGGGCGCACTTAATAAAATGAAGGGTTATGTATTTGTAGAAGATCCGCATACCTTGGTGCCAGAAGCAAGTGTTGCCTATGTGGTAGAAATCATTTTTATTCCGTGGCCGGGCGGGCCGCACGCCAAAATGTATGTCATTTATGATGAGAATGGAAATGAGCTCCCCGGAATAGGTCACACTTTTTGTTATGTAAAAAAGCCGGTAGAAGGCAAAGCCGTTCCCATGACTCAAGAAAAGCAAGAAGCTTCACAAGGAGCTATTTCTTATTTGCAAGAGAAGATTGCTGCAGGGAATTCAGAAGGGATTGATGTAAAATTCAACGTAAAAAATGTTTTTGCCAAGGGCGAACCGGAATTCGATGCCTATATTGAGGAGTATCGAGCCAGGTGGGCTGGTTACTCATCTACTCCTATGCGAATTACTTTGACCGATTTTGTGGTAGAGGTTGATGCCGACGTTGACGGTGAAAATACAACTGTTATTTTACTCCTCAACAAGTATCAAGGAGTCGTCACAAGTGATTATTAAAGAAGTTGCTCTTGCGCAATAAGTACATATTTGCGATCCTCCATTCCATGTGCTTCTCCGCTACCGCCAGTTTTGTTGCCAGCGGCGTACTTGCCGCCGCCGGGGTTGCTACACTTAAAAACACCAAGAGCAAACGTGAAATTCCGCTCGCCTGCATTCCCCTGCTTTTCGCCGTCCAGCAGTTTTTGGAAGGCATGCTCTGGCTTATTGGTGAACCCACGGATTTGAGTTCCGCCATCGCCACCGGATTTTTATTTTTTGCTTTTGCGGTCTGGCCCATATTTATGCCAGCTGCCGTTCGCATGATCGAGGAAAATCCACTTCGGCGTAACATCCTTTCCATTTTTCTCATTACCGGCACTATTATTGGACTTTCTTTTGCAACCTTCTTGATACGCCTTCCGGTTTCATTCGCCATCAGCGATCATCGTATTGAATACTTTATTGATATTCCGCGCATTCTCTGGACGATTGCACTCTATGTGGTGGTGACTTGCGGAAGTTGTATGATTTCCAGCCACCGTATGATCGTGATTTTTGGAGCAGCGGTGGCCCTTTCTCTGGCTATCACCCTTTATTATTACGAAGCCACCTTCACCTCGGTTTGGTGTTTTTTTGCTGCCATCTTAAGTGTCATCCTTTATCTTCATTTCAAATTTCGATGGGGGTCGCAGTAAGCGGCTGCTACCAAACGTCGCGCTCAGCGAACCTTAGCGGTATAATCACTCCATGAGACGTCTGCTCATTGCCGGAATCAGTTCTCTCTTTCTTTGGGGGCTTTTTACGAATCCCGCACTGGCCAGCATTACTCCCAGCGGCGATGTTATTGAGGCCATGGTCTTTATAAAAACTTCGGCAGGAAGCGGCTCAGGGGTTATCATTGATCGTTCCACTGGACTCATTATGACCAATGATCATGTCATTTTTAATGCGAAAGGCGATCTTTTGCCTATTTATTTGTGCTATACGATTGATGCCTATTCGTTGCCGGTTTGTTTAGCCACGGGAAAACTTGTAGTGAGTTACATCAATCCCGATATTGCTTTTATTTTGCCGGATAAACTTATTGATGTGAAAACCAACGCGGTCACGGATGAAGATTTTACCAAGTGGCTTCAGGATCATAAATCGTATCCATATCCGGCCGTAATATTTCGCGATCCTGCAAAGGATCAAGGCCTGCCGGAGCTCAATGAAGAAATTGCGATTTTAGGTTTTCCGTCAGCGGGCGGCGATACCATCACCATTACCAACGGTTTTGTGAGCGGTTTTTTGAGTAGTGGATTTAATACGAGCGGAGATGCGCAGGGATCATTGGTGGAGGCCATCAAAACGGACGCGAAGGTGAACCCGGGGAACTCCGGCGGTGCTGCCATTGATCACGATTTGCGACTTGTGGGGGTACCCAATGCTTTTGGCGGTTCCGAGGGGAATATTGGGTACATTGTTCCTCTTCCTAAGATTTTAAAGAGTATTGAAGGTGCCGAGAGAGATGGATATTTGGGCAAGAATTCCATTAGTGCTCTTAAAGAGGCGAGTGAAAAAACGAATAAGAAAAAACCGACGAAAACTCCGCTAGTTAACGGAGTTTCTATCTCTGACCCGGTAAAATTTAATGTCATTACCAAAAAGAAAGCGGTTGAGGTGAAATGGAAGCCCGGTGCCGGGAGCCCCAAAGGATTAACCTATGAGTATATTCTTTCGCAAAAACTTCAGAATATTACGGAACTTGCCGGCTATCAAGGCAAGTCCATCAAAAAAAACTTACTACGACTGCCTATTACCAAAGCGCGAAAAGGCAAAACGTATTACCTCTATGTAAAAGCAGTTCATGCTTCGGGTGCGCAGTCGCGCTATATGCATACCAAAGTTTCTTTTTAAGGATTCACGAGATGCGAATTTTTGTAACTACCAAGCCAAAGGCCAAGGAAGATTTAGTGGAGCAGATAGATCCAACCCATTTTAAGGTTTCGGTAAAAGCTCCGCCGGTAGATGGTAAGGCCAACGATGCGGTAGAGCGCGTTGTTGCGGAATTTCTTGAAGTTTCACCTTCTCAAGTGCGAGTAGTTTTCGGCCACACTTCCAAGAAAAAAGTAATTGAAGTTTTATGACAAAGATACGGCGGGCATTTTTAGCCCATGGATTTCGCGGCTCGCCACAAATTCCAAAGTGGTACCCCTGGCTTAAAAAAGAGCTCGAAAGCCGAGGCTGGGAGGTTAGGGTTCCGCAGTTCCCTACTCCGGATCACCCCAAAGTTTTGGAGTGGAAGAGTACGATTGAGCGTGAACTTGGCGGCGATTTTTCTGATGTTGTTTTTGTAGGACACAGCGTTGGAGGTTTGGCTATTTTGCGAGCGCTAGAGAGCCGTCCTTGGGCCAAAAAAGTCGCCGGTGTTATTCTCATTGGAGTACCGGCAAAGGACGTTCGCCGTCCGCAAATTGCAGAATTTTTTGGAGATTTTGATGTGCCGAAAATCAAAGAAAATGTGAACCAGGAGAATCTTCATTATGTTTATTCCCTTGATGATCCCTACGTTCCCTTGGCTCACGGACATGAACTTCTCGATAAACTCGGCGGAACCTTCCATGAGTTTAAAAAAATGGGACATTTCCAAGACCAAGAGGCATTTCCTGAAATATTAGAACTTGCTACAGTGTTAGGGCCTGTTAACACAAATTCCTTCAGAATGGTTGAGTAGGAATGCACTTGGATGCTAGGCGCGAGGAGCGCGGTGTAGCCAAAGCTACACAAGCGACGAGCAACAAAGCAGACAGGTACATTCCTGCTCAATCGTAAGAAGCATGCAGATTTTGCCCATTTCTGCGTCACTCCTCCTTGAAATACCCGTGGTATTCCTTCGTCGTCGTTCCTTGAACTGGACAAAATCTGCTATGCTCCATTTGAAGGAAT
>JBBTWV010000007.1:0-11843 GCA_038062615.1 Patescibacteria group bacterium
CAACATGTCTTGAAAAACCTCTTACTCGAAATTGCAGGTATATTTTTCAAGGAAAAAGTTTCTCTCCGCGCCGCCCGCCCCCTTTCGGGCGGCGCATTTTGTCACCAGTCCTCTTAGGCGCGCGGTGACCGGCCGCACCGCGCGCCTGCCCATAGGTTTTGTGAAAATTCTCTGGAAGCTAGCTTCCAGAACCTTTAAAATGAGTCCGAACCTCGTTATAGAAGGCCAACCATTAGAGCCTCCAATCGCTCCGCAATTTTTCCATTTCCATCTCTAGGCTTGCGATTTTAGGATCCTGAGGGTTTTTTGATTTGAGACTGTCACGCTCGCGTGCTCTTTTTTCTATTTCACCGTCCACCCAGCGTTTCCATGTTGCGTCTCCGGTCTGAAGCCAACTTTGCAACAGATCTCCGGCATGCGTAAATTCCATAAGATGATCCAATAATTCATCCGAAACGCCGATCTCGCCTGCCGTTTTACCATTCGGAGTTTTGGAACTCCCGCCGCTCCAGCGGAAGTTTTTTATAGCTTTTATGATTTTGGAGAGTTCTCTGCTTTTGATGAGGGATTTAATATGGCTCGCATTGAGGCCTCCGGCACCTTTTATTTTTAAAATTTTCTCCAGCGTTGGGAAAAGAGATTCTAACTTCTCAATATCAAGCCCATCCTCATCTTTTAACTCTGCTATTTGATATTTTACTTCCCGAATTAGATTTTGCGTGTCGCTTGGGAGTCCGTGAAGTTTGACGAATACCGCATGCGCTTTACACTCACGTCGTTGATCATTATTACATGCTACCCAGGATTTGGTGTCGCTATGGAATCCCACAAAAATATTATACCGCTCAACTATGTATAATGCATGCTGCGGTTGCAATGCCGGCTGTCTCGGTGCGCAACACGCGTGATCCCAGGGAGAGAATGAAGAACTCTTGTTGCTGAGCCAGAGCGACTTCTTCTTCAGAAAATCCGCCTTCCGGGCCAATTACCAGTCCACATTTTGGCCAGGTTTTTATTTGAGATAATTGCGATGAGAGCGGCGGAAAATCACCTCGTCCATGGAATAAAATGAGGGGTAGGGAAGGGTAAGCGGTGCGAAGAGCGCTCAATTTGAGCGGCTCACTTAACGTGGGAATTTTTCCTCGCTCGCTCTGCTCGGCGGCTTCCTTTAAAATTCTTTCCAGCCTATCGCGCTTTGTAAGTTCATCCCGTTCGGTATGCTTCGTTATGAGTGGAACAAACTCACTCACACCCAACTCTGTTCCTTTTTGCAGCACCCACTCAAACAGTTCCATTTTTTTAGGCATGGCCTGAAAAAGCGTAAGAGAAATATCAGGCTCATTTTTATTCATTTCTTTTTTTAAAATTTTTGCATGAATCTCATCGAGTTTAATGTCCTCAACAACACACAAAAATTCATGGCCAAGATTATCCAGCCCCATAAACGTATCGCCCGTTCTCATACGGAGTACTTGTTTCATTTGCCGCACCGTCGGCTCGTCTCTCACCGTAACGGATTTTTCCGAAAAGCTCTCTGGGGCTAAAAAAAAGTGTTGCACAAAAAGAGGATACCGAAGACAGGGGAGTGGGTACAGAGCCTAATCGTCCAACTCAGGTGCGCGCTTCACCTTATCTTCTTCACCCGTGAGTCTCTTTAAATATTTTTCAGGTAGGGAACTCACCGGCACAAATTCCAAAGGCAGGTACTCCAGCGGATCGGTGTGCTCAAAATCTTTAAAGACTTCAAAGTGCAGATGCGCTCCGGTGGTAAGCCAGCCGGCACCCTTTGTTCCCGGAATACCCCCAGAAAGCCCAATCGTTTGGCCCTGGCGAACGATTTCTCCCTCGCTAACCACTATCTCCGAAAGATGTCCATAGAGCGTCATGAGTTTGCCCGGATGTGAAATAATCACATAGCTGTAAGCAAAGCCATTGTCGGCTACTTTCGTCACCACTCCATCGGCGGCGCTTTTTACTTTTGATCCTTGTGTTATGCGAATATCAACGGCGTTGTGCTGTACGCCCAGCGCTTTTTTATATTCGTCGTCGTGGTAAAGGGCACTTAAACCCAGGTTCGGCGGCACCGGCCAGGCCAGAGGCTCATCACCCTTTTGCAGTGTTACGCCCTGCGAATCAAGGCTCAACAAATCAAAACTTTCTTGGTTCACACTTTGCGGCAGGTTCTTGAGATCATCAAGTTTCGCCTGGAAGAAGGCATAATTTTCTTTCAAATGCGTAATGGTAACGCTCACTTGCTCTTCTTCTTTTTTAGAAAGTTCCAGCAAGGTTTCATAAATCGCCTGTTTGCCCTTGGTTTCTTCAAGTAATTTTTGGCGTGATGTTTGGGCTTGAGTAAGCGTTTTTTGTTCGCGATTTAAAAGACTCTGAAGTTTTTGAAGTTCATCTTTTTTCCATTTTAGCTCATCTTTTTTATCATCAAGGGCATTTTGATCCGATAAAATTTTGGTAGACAGTTCTTGTAGTGCTGACTGCATAAAATAGAGGTAGCCATTTTTTTGAAGGATGTCTCCGGACGTATCTTCACTTGAAAGAAAAGCCAATAAGCTTGGCTCACCACTCCCAAAATCAAAAAACGCATTATTTTGCACATAATAAGCGGTCATGGCTTCATCTAAAGCTTCAATTTGTATTTTTATGGATTTTTCCTGCTGATGTATGTCATTGGTAAGGGTCTGGATGCCGCTTTCAAATTCCGCGCCCAAGAGCACCGCCGCACGAACTCGTTCTTTATTTTTGGCAATGAGATTATCTAAGTTTGCCAGCTGCGTCTCTAAATTATTAATTTGATCGTGTGATTCATCTACTTTGGATTCCAGCGTGCCGATATTTTGCCTCAGGAGATTGAGTTCTTCTCGCTGGGATTGTAATTTTTGTTCTATTCCTAAAATAAAAAATGCTCCCTGCTTCATTTTCTTTTTAAGTCGGTCTGCCAAAAGTTGCTCCGCTTTTTTATTATCTTGAGGAAAGATGCTGGTTCTTTCGTCTGCCTTGGAGGTTTGCGGATGCAAAAAAACAAGGGTCGCGGCAACTCCCAAAATGCATAAAAATGATCTGGTCTTTGGCTTCATATAATCTGTTAATTATACCAAAAAATGACATTTTTAGCAATCAAGCGGATTACGCTTGCATCCCCTCGAGGTCTTCCTGTAAAATCCCGATGCATTAGATACATTTAAGTTTGTAATTTAAGAATATGGCACATAAAAAAGCTGGTGGCTCAACCCGTAACGGTCGTGACTCGCAGGCCAAACGCCGTGGCCTTAAACTTTCCGGAGGACAGTTAGCTAAAATTGGAGCCATTATCGTTCGTCAAAAAGGCACAAAGTTTTTCCCAGGAACGAATTGCAAGATGGGTGTGGACTTTACTATTTTTGCCGTGAAGGAAGGACGCGTGGTTTTTCAAGAAAAAAAGAGAACTCGATTTGACGGTCAGGTGCATCGCGATATCTTCGTATCCGTTGAATAATTCCTGGGGTTATGTCCGATATGGAATTTTTTAACCCGGGTGAGGGCGGAGAGTCATATGATCCGGCGGCTTTTGATCGTTTCAAAGAAAAGATGAAGAAGAACGCGGCCTTTATGGCTGCGGCGCGCAAGAGTGAGCAGAAGCAAAAACAAAAAGAAGATCGTTTGGCTAAAATCTTGCTCAAATTTATTCAGAGCAATCAAAAGAGCGCCATTTTGATGTTGGCGGCCAAGCTTTTGCAAGAAAATATTCCCCCAAGTTTTATTTTGAGCATCATTTTATTGGGCAACGAAGAAATTCAAATGGAACTCAAGAAAGAGGCTCAACTGGCTGCGGCGCAAATTGAAGGGCCACTGTCGGATTCTCCGCCCTTGGCCCCTTCGTCCACAACAACCGAATTTTCACTCGTCACTCGTTTTTCGGATCACTCCCTTCCGCTTAAAATTAAAGCGGAGATTGATAGCTGGGGAAAGGGGATTATGGAGGCCGGCTCCGCGATTCCGTTCCGTGTTTTAGAAACGGCCATTGGTCAGGATGGTCATGTTAAAAAGGTCGTGGTGGATCTTTCTGCTCATGTGCTGGATGATTTCTTGCAGGAAAATGGCGGTCCACAACTGGGTTATGAGACGTTTTTTTCTTTCTGTGAATTTTTGATGCAAGGAGTGATGAATCGCTTGCAAAAGCAGATCGAAAATCAAAAAGAATTGGGGAACCCAAACTGATGGTATAATTCCCGGGGCCGGTCGTTTTATGGTGGCTATGGTGTAACGGCAGCACAACAGGTTGTGGTCCTGTTAGTTCGGGTTCGAGCCCCGATAGCCACCCCATTTTATTTTTTATTCTTTGTGTATGGCTGATCAAAAACTCAACATTAATATGGACCCTCAAATGGCAAAAGGCGTTCATGGACAGGATGTTCTCATTACAAGAACTAATGCCGATGTCTGTCTCACTTTTTATGTGAAGGATCCTTCTGACCAGCAAGCATTTGTCACAGCGCGCGTATTTTTGCCGCATATTACGGCTTATCAAATGGCCAAACTCATTGAAGAGCAGCTTGGTCCAACCTATAAGCAGTATCTTGATCTTATAGAGAAACTTCCTCCGCCGTCTTCTGGAGGGACTTCTTCTCAGGGGCCAAAGTAACCAAAAAGCCCCCTCCGGATGAAACGGAAAGAGCTTTTTTGGGTTGACGCATACCAACGCCGGAGCCTTGAGTACCGTCATGAAGACATGAAACTTTGGAGTGAAAATGGAAGCACGGTTACGTCATAATTACGCAACCAGATGTTGAAATTTTGAGTCGCATCCTCGTCGCTTTCTTCAAATCCAAATTCACTTCCTCCAAAGACTTCCAATTTCATAAACTCATATTTTTCTCGCAACATGGCACTGGAATTTTTCAGCTGGCGGAACTCTGCGCCGTGCAAACGGTAGTAAGCGTATGTTTCAGCAAAATCCTCAAATGGGTCTGTCGTTGCATAAATAGAGACGAAATCCAGCGAATTGGAATCTGATTTTTTCGTCGTCTCATCGTTCCAGCTAATGGCATAAAAAGTAGCACTCGCATCGTCTGCCAAAACCGGAATATCAAAATCTTTAAAAGAACTTTCAGCATTTTCGTCAGTTCCTTTTAAATAATTACTATCCACAATGTGCCCCATTTCATGAGTCATTACGCCAATAAATTCACTGTCGGTAACATTCAAACAGCGCAAAATAATTGATCCGTTTCCACCTAAACCGCGGCGGCCGTCTTCCGTATAAAAGAGGGTGAGATCTTGAAGTTCTTGACGGTGTTCTGCGGGAAGATTTAACAAGGCTTGATACGCCAAGGCGCGGCAGTGGCGGCTTGTTTGTGGAGTAGGTGTGCTGTCTTCACGATGCTCAGAACCGGGGTGGAGATTGAGTGCAAGAGTGGTGAGTTTTGCGGCGTTGATGCTTTCAATAATTTCAGACTCTGGAGCCACATTTTTTGACATCAAATCGCCCTCGGTAGTTTGGCGAAGAGAAGTCTGAGGGGCCAAGGTAGGGCTTTTGAGAGCACCTCCTTGCAGTAATAACAGCGTAAGAGCCGTAATCGCGATAAAATGTCTTAAATAAGCCATAATCTTGCTTTGTCAGGTCAATTGAAGAGAGTGAGCATAGCAAGAAATAACCTGTTTGTCAAGGCGTCGCTGATGTGCTAACTTAATGCCCATGCAAAACCTTCCGAATTGTTATTGGGACGGGGTTGAAATAGCGAGAAAAAGAGGCCAGATAGTGGAGGCAGGGGGTGTTGAAGAGGAGGATTATCACAGTCATCGCGATGAGCTTAATACGGCAAATACTCGACACCTTCATTATTTGGGAGAGGCAATTTTAAATGTTCGTGCGAGTACCATCAGAAGAATAATAGAAATAGGACCTGGTGCGGGAATAGCTACTGCTCAAATGAGCAGGGTTGTCCCAAATGCTCTAATTGACACTGCAGGCCTTACTCCCATTAATCCCTATCTTCGATGGCATGCTCAAATGAATAGCCGTCAAAAACAAAGGGAATACTTCCATTATGGCCAGAAGCCAGATGATCTCCTTGATATCCAGCGCCAAAATGGAGATCTCATATTTGAGGCAATGGGAGAAGATAATCCTTTTATTAACCGACAGTATATTGGTCGTTTTGCTCAAACTGCTTTTCCTCCTCCTGGAAGTTATGACTTTGTATATGAGCAGTGTGGACCTATATGGCATAACCGAGATCCAGTTGTCTTGCGTGCCGCATATGAGCTTTTAAATCCCCAGGGAATCATGATGCTTGGTCCTTCGGCGGAGGTAGCTCGGAAGCTTCTTGACTCTTCTCTTGTGGGAAGTCCACTTGTGGTCCAAGTAGGGGATCAGATATTTATTATAAATCGCGAAAATCATTTGGCTCGAATTATTGATGCCGATGAGCAGATTGAGGAGTTAACATATTTAACTCAGGACGAATTGTGTGAGGTGGTAGAAGAGGCCAGTTATTTGGATAAGCAAAAAGGCCGCTAAACGAGGTAGATCTCCGGATGGAGTCTCGTTCCTGTCGAGGTGACAGGGCGGCCTTTGAATCAGCTTGATGGGACCTAAAGGAGCGTTATGGATGGCGCCCAGGAGGCCCGAACCTCGTCCAGGGGATGGACAGAGGATTGCTTGGAGGGAAGATTTGCCACCTCGGGGAGAGGTGGCGGAGGGTTTTTACGGTACACGGGCCGAGGCGGGGGAGGTACGCACGCCGCCTACGAGGCCCGCGGAGAATGCTGGATGGACTACGCGATCCACAGCAAGCCGAGGCTTGCTGCGATCACGATGATCCACTTCGTCCCTTTCTCAAGGGACGAACCGTAGACCCCGGGTGCGGCGCTCCACACCCAGGTTACCCACGCCAACCACCAGGGGTAGAATGGGAACAAGGTCCCACCCCTGGTCATCAGAGTCCAGAGCAACCCGGCGCCCGCTGCGAGCACCGAGATTGAGTTCAGAACTCGTTCTTTCTCGAGTCCCAGTGCCAAGCACTGGACGATGATCAGTCCAAGCGCGATCGCCTTGGGGGCGGTCACCGTGATGGAGGGGATAAACGAAGCTCCCGCCTTCATGGTGATTCCCACAACGACAACCGCGATGATGATCATCGCCAATGTGTACTCCGGATTTTTCTTCTTCAACAGCGCTCTTACTGCAATGAGTGCTACGAAGAAGGCGATGACCAGAAGCCAGTCCAACCATCCCGTAGGAAGGGTAGTCTGGCCGGCCCAGGCTTTGCCGGCTGCCGCACCGACTGCGGCTCCAGCGGTCCCTACGGCCCCGGAGAGCTTCTCCTTCCAGCTCTCCTTCGGCATCGGCGCGACCCCATCGTAGGGGTCGCCCGATGAGTACCCAGGGTATTGCGCCATTACCCCAGGGTTTGTGGTTGGTTGTGTTTTGTTATTGCCTAACCACATGTAGGCAATAAGTCCTGCGAACAATATGCCCGCAAGGACAGCTGCTGTTTTGAGGCCCATGCCTCTTCCTCCTATTTGTAAGCGGTCCAACCTGTTAATAAGATGGCAACAGGTTACGAACAGATCAGACCGCTTACCCCAAACCAAGCAAGTTTTTAAGGATCAAGCTAACTGAAAACCATAGCAAAAAATAGCTATTTTGTCAATGCCATAACAGGTTACTTAGTTTTAATGCAGCTCTTATACAACCCTCTCAAAATTCCATCATAATCATTCTTAATCACGTCCGGTATCTTGTCTCCGTCTGAATCAATATTTGAGGCATTATAAAGAATGGCCTTATCAATAACAAAAACTCGATACTGAGGAATAACTTTTTTCTCAACAAATTCGAGTTGATCCTTATTAATTTTTGGGTCAGTGGTCCAGTCCGGTTCGAGGATTTCTTTTTTAATTTTTCTTTCCAAAGCTATTAGCGGTATCATTATTTTCCCCCTTTCAATCGGTGAAATATTCCTTTTCCCAGGTCCTTCCAGAATATAAGAATTTTTCCCGTCACCTAAATTTTCACTCGCAATAAGCGCATGACCAAGGCGTGTTAGCTGGCCCCATCCTTCTGAGAGCCAAGGACGTGAAGCACACTGCGTGTATAAATCACCCATAATGTCTTCAAACTCTTCATAGAGGGTTTTTTTGGTCCAATTCTCAACAACCGCTTTAAAAAGCGTTGCCTCTTTAATTTCTTTAAGGACCGCGCGCATTTGATCCAAATCCGCCCCTGCGAGTGCCGCTACATTTTTATTCCAAAATTCCGCTGCTTCAATAGTTTCAAGCCGGTCAATGATTTCCTTCATTTGCGGGAACTTATCCTGTAGCCTGCTTACTCCTGCTACTGGCAAACCAGGGTCAATATGGCCGGTAACGACGAGTGTTTCAACATGTTCCGGCGGCTTAAAATCTGTTTCCCTACCGCCAGTTAACGCATCATTAAAAGCTTCTTCTGCCCCAGATCCTTCCCATGAAGTTGCGGGTCGTTGCCCTGGCGCTTCTTGCCACACCAAACGCGACGCAAATTCTGATTCTAAAAATATTTGTTTGGAGAAACACATAGTAAAAATTTTTACTTCATCCACTCATCCAGCGCGGCATCATCCCAAGCGCCGTTACCTGGCAGATTTTCTTTTTTGATGATTCCAAGCGAACTTTTACTCTTCGCGAGTTCAAGCTTTTCAACCGTTTTTGCAATTACGTGGTCTAGGTAAGGTTGTGCCGCAGTGATCCCAGCGCCGGTTCTATACTGTCTTGTATGCCGGCTCCACACACGCAAGAGCGTTACATAGATCTCGTGGGAACTATCACTTAATGCCGTATCAGAGCTTTCTAAACCTTCATAGTTGTACCGGTCGCTTTTAATGGCGTCTTGGAATTTTTCAAAGTATTTTCGATAATCCGGATGTACATAATTGAGGTACTCAATACCCGCCGGAATAATAGTGGCTCTGGGTGGTGTACCTTGAGTAACAATGCGCTCTGGCGAATCCAGCAATTTTTGAAACTCATTGGCCTTTGCCTCATCCGTCGGCAAGCTATCAATATACAGAGAAATTTCTGTAAGCTTTTTGTGCACGCTCTCAATATGATTTTTATATTCAGCAGAAATTTGATCTGCTGATTTTCCTCGCAGTGAGTGTTCAAATAAATCCAAAGCCTCAAACGTCTTGAAATCCAAGGTGTAGTTCCACTGCTTTTGGAGAATCTGGCCGTTTAATCCTTTGGGATTGATGCTCGTAGGAATAATCCACAAGCGGGTCGTAGGGAAGGTCTTATTGAGTCGATCCATAACGCCTTCGCTGGTATTTTCCATTTTTGCTTTAAGCACCAAAAATGGTTCCATAAAGTACGGGCTTTCCATAATGTTGCCGCAAATAGCTTCAAGAAATTTAGGACCGCCGTTTCCTTGTTCCATTTTGAGATTCGCAAGCCCGCTTCCAGCAACGCCGGCTGAATCCAACACATCAAAATTCGTTCCATTGGGAATAGCTTTAAACTTCATCCCCGCCATTTCGGCATCCACGGTAACGGTTCCGCTGGTATTGGTAACCGCCAGAACTTTAAATGGCAAGTCCTGCAGGCTTTCCAGCAATTTTGGATTGGTGCCGGCCATCTGGTCCAATAATCTTTTGTGAATAATGGAGTTTCTGTGAATGTCATCAATATTCTTGTAATTATTAAATTCAAGTTTATTGTCGGAGAATTTAATGCTCTTGCCGTCAGGGTTAATAGTGAAGGTGATATCGGTTGTTCCTGCCGGATACCCAATATCGGTATTTGCCGCAATGGCCACTCCAGGAATTTTCCAAACTTTGTTTTTCGCGTCCCACTGAGCGGTTTTTCTTATAGCATCGGGTACTTTTTCTTCCTTCAAGAGAACCTCAACTTTTGACTTCATCGCGCGGCTCAAAAGACCGGCATTTGCTGCGTTTATTCCTTTTTGGCCGAGCCCTTTATCAAACTCAATACCATCAATAATAATGGTATTTTTCCCGTCTGATTTGCGAATACCTTCTTCCCATTCAATTCCAGGAACGCCCATAATAGTGGCTTCTCCTTTTTGGCCGGGTTCTTCTGGCGTCGTCACTTGGACATCAAACTCACCCGGCAACACAGCATCAAAATGTTCCGTTTTTTGATGATGGCTGAGGGCGCTTTCTAGAGGAGGCATTACTTTGCCTTTAGCCCAGCGATAACGAGCCACCGTTGCTCCCCAAAGCGGATTCCAAATATATTTTTCACCTTTATCCCATGCCTGACCGGCGAACCAAATAACTTTATCTTTTGCCAGAGTGGCGTAGTGTTTCACTTTTGGTTTGGCCCAGTAGTAAAACTCACCGACTTTTCTTTTGGCCGTATCAGGAAGTCTTCCCTCTGCTCCTTTGGTAATAGCCTTTTGCCAATCGTGGGTGTGGTACTCATTCACAATGGCATCAAATAATGTTTGATTGCTGAGGGCCAACGGACCCTCAAAATATTTATGACGGAATGCGGCGCGTGCTGGACCACTTTCTAGAAGATGTTCTTTTTCTGCATTCACCTTTGCCGCTTCATATGTAGGCATGGTAAATGGCTTGTCACTGAGGACGGAGGCTTGGCGCTCTCTTTCCACGTATTCATTAACAGCCGTCATTTGTACCAACTCTTCCATAATCTCATACGCCTTCGCTCCATTCACTTCGTTCTTAAAAAAGCCCAGTTTCTTTGGATCAATTTCTTTTTTGCCCTGATGCATTACGGCATTTGCTGAGGCTTCTTCGTAGAGGTTAAAGAGCTGTTTTACATCGCGTGTTTGTAAGTGTAAGAAGCTCTTTAATTTTTCCTGATCCTTGCCCATGTTGTGCTCCTCACAAAAACCTTTCAGCAAATTATCATCTTTAAGGTTATCCACATCACGCATGAGATCCAACTTTTGCAGCAGCGTGCGGCCATCATCGGACATTTTCCCGGCAATGAAATTAACACCCCAAAATGCGCCAAGGGCAAGCATTACCTCAGAATATGTATGATTTTTAAAGATGGGGAGTGCGGAATCTTTGTATTTGTTAATAAGAGCAATGCCGATGCCGGCCGCGGCAAGCATCATGAGTTTTTCTTGGCCTGAAGATGATTTATAATTGCGCAGTAAATTGCCGGTCATGTTGCCGATGGTCTCACCCAGTGCTGGTTTGTTAAGTTGAGCATCAACGTCTAGTTTGGATTTGCGCTTAAGCTCCATAAAATCATGGAGCTTTTTGACGATGCCAACTAGGGCCTCATGACTCTTGTTGAATTTTAATCTTTGAGCATTTGCGGCAGGGCTTTTGTCGGCAACGGCTGGCGGGCCAAGTCGGAGGCCTTCAATAAATGCCGTTCTACCTTTTCCTCTTGGAATAAAGAAATCTCGAGTGGCTGGAGAATCAAAAAAATCCGCAATTCGTGCCGGTGGATCAGTTACTGGCCAGTCTTCAAAATTGAAAAGCGCTTGTTTGTTGCCGACTTCACCGACTCCAATATCGTTTTGTAAAATACCAACCAAGGATTCAAATCTCGGAGATTTTTCAAATGTTTCAACGTACTCGCTGGCATCTCCCGATTCATTGGCAGCTTCTTTGAGTGCGGCTAACTCCTCGCCTGTTTTTTTACTGTCGCCAGTTTCTGGAGGTACTGTCCCAGCGGCTTCGGCTGCTTTTCTTCCTCTCTCGTGAGCATCGCCGGCTTCTATAACTGCCATGGATGCGCCAACAAAAACCAAGCGGTTTTGCGTCCACCATTTTTCCCCGGAATTTCTTAGGAAAAAGTGCATGTTTTAATGTTTATGTATCTAAATATTATACCTTAAAAGGCCACTTTGTTCAAGGGCTAGCTGTTGG
>JBBTWV010000008.1:0-8474 GCA_038062615.1 Patescibacteria group bacterium
CAGGAACGCTGCCGCATCATCGAGATCCCGGTGGGCAAAGCCATGATGGGCCGCGTGGCTTCGGTGAGGTTGTACTCATTCATATTGTCCGTTACTTGTTGAATAAGTACATTGAGCTCAGAAATAATCCACTCATCTAATTTATTACGCTCGGCCTTGGTCGCACTGGCGGAGCCAGATGCGCCCTCGGCCTGCGCGCTTGCCTCGCCTTCTATAACTCGGCATGCCGCCTTAGCGGCAGCGCTGTGCGCTCGCAATGCACTGGAGGTTGCAGTGTAGTCACTCGTCCGCCATCCATCAATATTGGCGTACGTTACAAAAAAGCTGTAGGTGTTCCACAAGGTTAGGGTGAATTTTTTGACTATTTCTTCGACATGCTTTTCGGAAAATCGTACGTCTTGGGCAAGCGGCGCCGTTGATGCATAAAGGAAAAAACGAGTGGAATCCACACCGTACGTTTCAAAAAGCTTGCTGGGATCGGGATAATTTTTCTTGCGCTTGGAAAGTTTTTCGCCGTCTGCTGCCAACAAAATCCCGTTCACAATCACATTATTGAATGCGGGTTTATTGAATAGGATAGTTGCAATAACGTGGAGGGTGTAAAACCAACCGCGGGTTTGGTCCACACCTTCGGCAATGAAGTTGGCCGGGAAGTTTTCTTCAAACTCTTTTTTGTTCTCAAAAGGATAGTGCAGCTGGGCATAGGGCATGGAGCCGCTCTCAAACCAGCAGTCCAGAACTTCTGGAATGCGCTTCATGGGCTTCCCGCAATCTTCACAAGTGATTTCGATCTCATCAATATAGGGCTTGTGGAGGTCAAGTTTGCCGTCTCTGAGCGGCAAATTTCCTGCGCGATACTCGTAAACTGCCGCTAGGTCCGGCTTAAATTTAAAAGTATCTTCGATGGAAAGACGGTCAAAATAACGCGCAATGGCTCGAATCACATCTCCATGAGTCACAATTACAATTTTTTTGCCGGTATATTTGCGATTCAAATAATTGATAAACTCGATAACGCGTTCTTCCATTTCTTCAAACGACTCCCCTCCTTTTACTTTGCGATAGTAGCGCTCTTCTAAATCAGCAAAGGAACGAACATATGATTCCGTATCTTTGCCGTCAAAAACGCCCATTTCGTGTTCACGTAAGCGATTATCCACCGTGACGGGTGCGCCCAGTGTTTGCGAGAAAATCTCTGCGGTCTCCTCGGCTCGTGGGAACTGCGAACAGAAAATAAGATCCGCACCCTTGGTCTTTACTTTTTCTGCAGCTTTTTTAACCTGCTGAGTGCCTTCTTTGGTGAGATGGAACTCAGCGCGGGGATTTGAATTGAGCTTCTTGGCCACATTCTGTTCGGCTTCTCCGTGGCGAACTACAAAAAAAGTATTGCCGCCAACGGAATTTTCTCTCAGTTCTTTAAGCGACCCCAAACACCGCTGGCCTCCGCATTCACAGTGCCATATGGGTATTGGGCATCCCCAAAAACGGTTGCGGGAGATGTTCCAATCCTTGGCATTCTCAAGCCATTTTCCAAAGCGGCCTTCCTTGATGTGTTCCGGCGTCCAGTGGATTTTACTGTTATTTTTGATGAGCTTTTCCTTTACGTCGGTAACGCGAATGAACCAAGACTGAGTCGCATAATTTAAGAGGGGTGTGTCACAGCGCCAGCAGTGCGGGTAGCTATGCTTCACAGGATCTTTGCGCAGAAGCAGTCCCCTCTTTTTAAGATCTTCGGCAATTTTTGGTTCGGCTTCTTTTACATACATCCCGGAAAAAGCTCCATGGTCCTTCGTAAAATGTCCATCGGATGACACATTTACCAAAATTGGAAGTCCGTGTTTTTGCGCGGACTCAAAATCTATCTCCCCAAAAGCGCCATTTATTGTTACGATTCCGGTTCCATCTTCCGTGCTCACATAATCGGCTGGCACGGTATGAAACGCCCACTTACTTTTTTTGATCTCTGGGTGATCATTATAAAAATCAAAAAGATGTTTGTACGGCTTGTGAACGAGATCCTTGCCCTTCAGTTCCCTTACCACTTCATAGGTTCCAAGCCCCTTAAAGATGGCTTCTGCACGGGCTGCAGCAAGATAATACTGGGCACCGTCTTCCGTGCGAACTTTTACATAATCAAAATCTGGACCAATAGCTAAACCGGTTACGCTTAACGAACTCCACGGAGTCGTAGTCCAAGCCAAAAAATACGTATTGGGTTCGTCCACTAACTCAAATTTCATGGTGATGCTCAAGTCCACTACGTCTTTATAGCCAAGCGTCACTTCAAAATTAGAAAGTGAAGTCTCACATCGTGGACAGACGTGCATGGGCTTGTAGCCTCGGTAAACTAACTTCTTCTTCCAGATTTCTTTAAAGACCCACCAAATGGACTCAATGTAGTTGTTATCCAGCGTGGCGTAACTGTTTTCAAAATCAACCCAGCGGCCAATGCGTTTGAGAAGTTTTTCCCATTCTTCAGTATATCGAAAAACACTTTTGCGGCACTCGGCATTAAATTTAGAGACGCCCATTTTTTCAATATCTTTGCGGCCGGAAATTTTAAGCTCTTTTTCAATTTCGTACTCTACCGGCAGGCCATGGCAGTCCCAGCCATTCACCCGGGGAACGTAGTGGCCTTGCATGGTCCAATAGCGGGTAACCGCATCTTTAAGGGCATTAGCAAGAATATGGCCGTAATGTGGGAGACCATTGGCAAATGGCGGCCCGTCAAAAAAGACAAACTTTGGTTTACCCTTGCGATTTTCTACGGATTTTTCAAAAATCTTTTCTTTCTCCCAAAAACTCAAGATCTCATGCTCCAGCTTGGGGAATGAGGCTTTGGGATCCACAGGTTGAAAGACGGGTTTTTCCACGAGAGGCATGATACCGCCTTCGTAGGCTTAAAGTCCACGCCAGCCTTAGAGGGCTGCAGGCCCTATGGCCTTATTGAAGGTACTCAAGTCTGGCAATTTTGCGCGTCTTTCTTTAATCCTTCTAAATTCCGGATCCATAAAAATCTTACTTTCTTGAGGCAGTTGCTGCCCCTGATATTTGGAAGTCTTCTTTTTGGAGTAAGGCACGTCTGCTTTGGAAGTCATCATCTCAAAAGCAAGCTGACAGATGCGCATGCCTGGATAAAGCGCCACTGGCATACGGTTAATATTTGTGATCTCAAGGGTGATGGTGCCTTCAAACCCGGCATCAATAAAGCCGGCGGTGGAGTGGACGATAATGCCAAGACGGCCAAGAGAGCTTCGGCCTTCAACACGCGCTACAAGGTCATCGGCGATTTTAATTTTTTCCATGGTGACGCCCAAAATAAACTCTCCCGACTGCACAATAAATGGTTCGCCCGGCTCAATCTCTATGAGGCGAGTGACGTCGTCAAAACTTTCTGGACGCAGTGGGTCCAAAATAGCCTGCTTGCTGTGATTGTAGATTTTGAAAAATCGCCCGAGGCGCATGTCTAAAGACGAAGCGTTGACGTTGGTCGTGTGTTCGCCATCTACGGATTCAATGACGATCTCTCCAGCCGCCATTTTCTTTTTAATATCTTTGTCTGAAAGAATCATGAGTTAGATTTTGAGCTTATAGCTCTCCACAAGTTTTTGAGCGAGGCCAGTATAGGTTTGTGGTGTAAGCTCAAGCAACCTTTTCTTGTCGTCTTTAGCAATTTTGAGTTGCTTGATGAAGTCGCGTATTTCACGGTCGGTTAATTTTTTACCGCGGCTTAGGGCCTTAAGTCGTTCATAGGCCTGTGGAATTTTATATTTGCGGAGCATGGTTTGGATGGCTTCGGTAACCACTTCCCAGTTGCCTTCTAAATTTTCATCCAAACGCTTTTCATCAATTTCTACTTTTTTAAGTCCATTCATAAGACTTTTTATAGCCAGAACGGTATATCCAAAACCAACACCGATGTTGCGCAATACCGTAGAATCAGAAAGATCCCTCTGCATGCGTGAGATCGGCAGTTTTTCCGAGAGATGTCTTAAAACCGCATTGGCAAGCCCAAAATTCCCTTCGGCATTTTCAAAATCAATGGGATTTACTTTGTGAGGCATGGTAGAAGAACCTACTTCGCCTGTTTTTAATTGTTGTTTGAAGTAACCCATCGCTATATACGTCCACATGTCGCGGCAGTGACCAATGAGGATGGTATTTATGCGAGCGAGCGCATCAAACCTTTCGGCGAGCGTGTCATGCGGTTCAATTTGGGTGGTGTAAGGATTGGGAGTAAGGCCAAGATAGGAAATAAACCGATGTGAGACCCCAGACCAATCTACCTTTGGATAAGCCAACTGATGGGCATTAAAATTCCCCACCGCGCCATTAAACTTGCCGGTGCGTTCCACTTTTTTGAGGCATTCAAACTGCTTTTCTAAGCGAGCCACTACGTTCAACAGCTCCTTCCCTACTGTTGTAGGACTGGCTGGCTGGCCATGCGTGTGTGAGAGCATCGCAGTAGCTTTGTAGCGCTTTGCCATCTCAAATAATTCAATAATAAGACCGCTCAAAAGCGGCATAAACTCCTTCATGCCAAAATCCTTAAGCAGTAAGGCGTAGGCCAAGTTATTGATGTCTTCAGACGTACATCCAAAATGAATAAACTCACTCATAAGCTCCAGCTTGGGGTAAGCCTTCAGATGCTCCTTTATATAATATTCAACAGCTTTCACATCATGATTCGTAGTGGCTTCCAAACTTTTTACGCGCTTGGCATCCATCACTTCAAAATCGGTAGAAAGCCCGCGTAAAGCCTTTAATTCTTGGGTAGTCAGCGGACGCGTTCCTTCAAGTTGAACCTCCTGACACAAGAAAATAAACCACTCCAACTCAATAAGCAGACGGTATCTTATAAGCGCGTATTCCGAGAAGTAGCTTTCGAGTGATTGTATTTTTTCGCGATAACGGCCGTCGAGCGGAGAAATGGCGAGAAGCGGATCAGTCATAATTATTTTATTCTTTCAAATAATCCTTTTTCCTTATTCTTTCTCACATTATCATAGGTAAAGTACTGGCCATTCATAGAAATATACACACCGGCTGGCAGAGTTTGCACAAAGGCTATAGCAGAGCCAAGATTAAACATTCCGTCGCTGCTTCCAAAAACGTATGGCACCATAGCGCCGGTAAGCATAATGGTTTTATTTTTGAGTTTGCTTTGTGACGCAATTACCGTTGCCGTTTCCACCATGGTATCGGTGCCATGAGTAATGACAATTTTGTCTTCTTCAGCATCGGTGCAATAGTTGGCAATAATTTCACGATCAGTGGGTGTCATATCCAAACTATCAATGAGCGTGATGGTCCTAATGCTCAAATTCAGCTCACATCGGCCCTTCGCAAGCATTTCATGGATATGCGTTTTGGTAAAAAAAAGCGCACCGGTGAGTTCGTTGTATTCTTTATCGAATGTTCCGCCGGTAACAAGAATTTTAATGGTCATAGAATGCTTTAAGACCTATTTGAAGCTCTTTTTTACTTCGGAAATTCGCGCTTGAACTTTTTTAAGCAAACCGGAGTCTTTAAGAGCTAAGATTTTTACGGCGGCCAGTGCGGCATTTTTGGGGTCCGCAACCGTCATGGCTGGAGTGTCAGTTGGCATGAGTACCGATGAGTGAATGTTGGCCAGATAATCAGCTTTATCGCTAAAAGGCGGACAGGCAATCACCGGGTGAATGCTGGAACCCGAGATAACGCCAGAAAGTCCGTTGCTACGACCGGCACAGGTAATATAGACAACATTTTCTTTTTTATTCGTTTCTTGGATGTACTGCACGCAAAGTTCCGGTACCTTGTGCGCCGAAATGGCTCGCACCTCATACGGGACGCCAAACTTGTCCAGCTCGTCGGTTATTTTTTTAGCGTGCTCCTCATCTGCCTTGGAGCCGAGAAGAATAGGTACAAACATCGGGCCCTATTATAGATCACTCTTTCTTATAAGAAAATGCCCCATACAAAGTTTTTTCTCCTGCTTTTGTATTCGCCACCCCGCCCACGGTCCCATTGGACCAGTTCACGTCCGTAGGATCGGTGGTTTTGAGAAGAAGCTTTGTCTCTAGCCCAGGAATAGTGATTTCCCAATTTTTCTCTTTCCCCTTCTCCGCAAATTTAATTTGAGCTTCAAAGAATTTTTGCAGATATTTTGGAGCGGCATTTTTATAAAGGATCCAAGTGTGCGGCCGGTAAGCAGGATGATCCTTACTCACTATAGAATTATCCAGTAGGTAAAAATTTCCTTCGCTATTCCATACTAAAAATCGGTAGGTTCTTGAGGTTAAATCGTTTACGCCAGGGAAGAAGAGGTATTTGCTGTGATCGCTAGAATATACTTTTTCTAAAGCGGCGTTGGCTTCAAATTTTTCACCGCCAATTTTGACGGTGCCTTTGCCCTCACTAAGATACCGCGTATAGGTAATGTCATTTTTAGTAATAAAATCCCCTTCTAGACCGGTGGTGGTGATGTCAAAAGTTTTGCCATCAATGCTGAGCGCAAATGCAAAACTCTCGCGAGTTGAGAGATCATCAAAAACAGCATTTTCATACTTTGGGAGGAAGGCATTTTTCGTGATTTTTTCGGTATTTGAATAGAAGTTAGTCCTGACGGTTTTTTCTTTTCCATTTTGAAAAAAGCGTGCCGTGTAATAATGGATAAATTTTCCTTTTTCTACTTCTTTCCGATTCAGTTCAAGATTCAGCACAAAACGATTTTTATCATTTTGATTTTTGCTGGCGAGAATGATCTCATCGGAAAAATATTGAAGCTTTTCTCCTTTTGCAGAAGGATCAGTTTGATTGGGCACAGGGACAAACTCCGGTGTTTTTTTGAGGTAATGGCTGGATATAAGAAAAGTAGCTGAAGCCGTTAGGAGAACGCTCAGCATAATGGGGAAAAACGGAAAATCTTTTTTCATATGTATGTCTCTTAAATATCATGATTCATGCATTGGCGTGAAGCGTCTGGATCCATTCATTTGGAGTCTCAGGAATAATACTGAGGTGCAATACTATCCTCATAGGGATAAGTTGAAGGAAGTAGCCACCGGCCATAGAATCCATCACGCTTCAATTCATCTTTGATGAAAGCCACTTTTTGGAAGTAGTCATCTTTGGAATATTTTTGATTGAGGATCTCGTATTCGGCGTGGCTGCGGCCAATGCATCCAAAGCAGTGCTTGGAATTGAAGACCAACTCGCAATATTCCAAATCGCTGTTGTGCCAGGAGGAATAACAAAAATTGCAATTGGTGCTGCCGGAGATGCCGATGCACTCATAGAGAAGTTCCGACGGGTCATAACCGATGGAATCACAGTCTAGGCAATCTTTGGTGTGGTGTGCGGTGGTTTGCATGTACATGCAGTCTTCCATATTGGCTCCGCTAAAGCAGGCATAGCAGTTGCGGGAATTTTCCAGAAAAGAACCGATGCAGTTTTCGCAGTTGCGCTGGATAAAAGAAGCGTGGGGTACAGTTTTTTTGACATCATCCAGCTCTTGAAGTAATTCTTGCGGTGAATATTTCTGCTTTATTTTTTCAACCTCTTGGTGAAATTGCTCTTTTGAAAATGCTTGATTGCGGATGCAGTACTGCGCATTACGGAGACCGGCGCACAGAAAGCAGTCACGGCAATTAACTAAATCAAAGCCGTATTCGCAGTCGGATGAGCTATAGCAATTGGTAAGAAAGTTGCCATTATAAATTTTTCCACCCACCGTGCATTCGTAACAAAGCTCGCTTTCATTTACGCGGTCACAGTCAATGCAATCACGATTGGCATAAATGTACTGTCCATAAAAACAGTCTTCGTTGTAATGGCTGCCAAAGACTAAGTAGCAGTTTTTGTTTCGATAGGCGTAATTGGTGTAGTCACTGTTCTCTGATGCCGAAGCCATGAGGGCAATACGCGGACGCGAAAGCCGGAGTTTTTGGAGAGCATCTATAAATGCTTTGGCTGTCATAATCAGGCGTTATAAAAAAGAGAGGCCTAGGATAACCAGGAGGAGTGATGCTCCCTTGAGTGCCAATGTCTGTGTTGAGAGATCTTCGCTGTCAACTTCATGCAAAAGTTTTTTGAGGAGAAGGCCCCATGAGAAGGCAAAAAGGGGCTGAATCCCTAAAAATACGCTGGTAAGAGAGGCTTTGCCCAGTGTGAGCGCGTATGAGAAGGCAATGGTTCCGCCAATACCCACCAAAAGATTAATACCCACCATAACCCACCCGCGCGACGAAATGGAGGCGAGATGTTTTTTGAGCGGACGCCGTATGGATATAAAAAGCAGAGCAACGAGTGCTGGCAGAAAACTTCCTAGAAGATAAATGATGAGGGCAGAGTGGTAGCTTTCAAAGGCGACGGCATATTTTTTGAATAGAACATCGGAAGCCGACCATCCGACGCTGGTTAACGCAATAAGCCCAAAGGCTTTGCTGACGCTCCAAATTCCTGAAAGTCGTTTGGCTCCAGCCATAATTCCG
>JBBTWV010000009.1:0-16278 GCA_038062615.1 Patescibacteria group bacterium
CATCCTAACACCCATCAAAGGTGTTAGGACTGTTCCATCTGCTTTACATTACCCATCGCTGTCATGTAGCTAAATTTCGTATTTTATGTTATAATTACAGAAAGGAATCTTAACCAAACATCAAAAATGCACCTATCTACCTTCTTGCAGATCGTCGGCGCTTGCATTGTTTTGGCTTCCATACCGGCCGGGGCGTGGTTCTATATTTTTCGCCGCAAGCAGCCGGAAGATCGCTTTCACACGCTCGTGACATTTGCCATTGGCGCGCTCACGGTCTTCCCCATTTTGCTTTATAAGTGGTTGTGGAGATACTTTCCCGACATCAATATTTTGGCCTACTCCAAAAACTTTGAAAATGACCTCATCGGCATTTCCGGTTTTGTGATGATTCCGCTGAGTGTGATTATTGCCTTTAGTGTCATGGGGGTTATTGAGGAGGTCATGAAGATGTCCGCCGTGCATGCCGTGGATAATCATCGCCTTCGTCATATTGATGATGCGATTATGTTTTCCATTTTAGCGGCGCTGGGTTTTGCCTTTACCGAAAATATTCTCTACTTCTATACCATTTGGTCCAAGCAAGGGCCGGAAAATATGTTTGTGCCGTTTCTTTTTCGGTCTGTTTTTTCTACCTTTGCACACATCCTTTTTTCCTCTATTTTTGGCTATTATTACGGCATTGCGCATTTTGCTAAGCCGCTTTTACAAGAAGAATTGCGCAATAATCGCCACACTTTTTGGGACTGGTACCACAAGGTATTTAAATGGAAGACGGCAGATTTATTTCATGAACAAAAAATGCTGGAAGGTTTAACTTTAGCGGTGGGTTTGCACGCGGTTTATAATATTTTTCTGGAGATGAACTGGACGTTTATCATGGTGCCTTACTTGGTGATTGGTTACCTTTTTGTATCGCATCTTTTTACCATGAAGGAGAATCAAAAACGGTTAGATCTGCTTTTGGAGAGGGAGCGAAATCATTAGATAGGGCAAGAACATCTTGTGCTGGAGTCCTGCCTGCCGGCAGGCAGTCTTGAAAATCTCGGCAACCTGTGCTAGCGTTACAGGTACCCTATTTTGCTTTGATAAGAGCCAAAACTCCATATATGAAAGACGCTATTACCGTAAAGGGCGCACGCCTCCACAACCTCAAAAACATTACCGTTGAGATCCCTCGCAATAAGATGACCGTTATTACCGGCCTTTCTGGCAGTGGTAAGTCTTCACTGGCGTTTGATACTATTTATGCCGAAGGCCAGCGTCGCTATGTGGAGAGTCTTTCTACGTATGCGCGGCAGTTTTTGCAGCTCATGGAAAAGCCCGATGTGGACTCCATTGAAGGCCTTTCTCCTGCTATTTCTATTGATCAAAAAACAGCTCCGCGCAACCCTCGCTCCACTGTTGGAACTGTGACGGAAATTTACGATTATTTGCGTTTGATGTTTGCCAAAGTGGGTCGCCCTAACTGTTACCAGTGCGGCAAACCGATTGCTCGGCAGACGCCGAGCCAGATTGTTGAGACGATTTCTCACCTTCCAGAAGGCAAAAAAATCGTGCTCTTGGCACCGCTGGTGCGGGATCGCAAAGGTGGTCAGCAAAAAGTTTTTGAAAAAATAAAGAAGGCGGGATTTGTGCGCGTACGGGTGGATGGCGAAATTTATTCCATTGTGGATGTGCCGGATTTGGATGAAAACAAAAAACATTCCATCGAAATTGTGGTGGACCGCTTGGTGGTGAAAGATTTTGGGAGACACGTAAAAAAGCTTTCGTCTGGCCAAGAACTGGAGACGCCAAATCCTAACCGGACGCGTTTGGCAGACTCCATAGAGACCAGTTTGCGCTATGGCGAAGGGCTCATGATGGTGTTGGATTTTGATGAAAAGAAAAAAACGGAGCCGATGATATTCTCCGAAAAATTTTCCTGTACTGACTGCAATGTGAGCCTGCCAGAAATTTCTCCACGCAGCTTTTCATTCAATAGTCCTCATGGCGCCTGTCCCACCTGCCACGGGCTCGGTACCAAATTGGAAATTGACCCGGAGCTGGTAATGCCCAATAAAGGGCTTACTCTTGCGGAGGGCGCCATCATGCCGTGGTCGGCCACCACCTCGCATCTTTCTTGGTATAACCGCATTTTAGAAAAAGTTGCCCGTGCTCGCGGATTTAATATGCACACGCCGGTGGGCAGGCTGGACGCCGATGCCATCAAAATTGTTCTCTATGGAGATAAGAGCGGAAAATATGAAGTGCCTTTTGGCGACGAAGATTCGTCTTTCCAGGGCACGTATTCCACCACTTTTGAAGGCGTCATCCCTAATTTGGAACGCCGCTACATGGAAACGGAATCCGATTACATTCGCAAAAAAATTGAGCAGTACATGCGCATTTTGGAGTGTCCCACGTGTCATGGAAAACGGCTTAAGCCAGAGGTTTTAGCGGTAAGAGTCAATGGATTTTCTATTATTGATGTTACGGAAATTTCCGTGGCTAAGGCTAAAGGATTTTTCTCCAAATTGGAGCTGACGCCCATGGAAAAAGAAATCGCGCGTTTGATTCTTGTGGAAATTCAAAATCGTCTGCAGTTTTTGGAGGATGTCGGTTTGAGTTATCTCACTCTGGATCGTGCGGCCAACACGCTTTCTGGCGGCGAGGCGCAGCGTATTCGTTTGGCTACCCAGATTGGTTCAAAGCTCTCGGGTGTCATTTATGTCTTAGATGAGCCATCCATCGGGCTTCATCAGAATGATAACGCCAAACTTATTAAGACGCTTTTTGATCTGCGCAACTTGGGTAATACGGTAATTGTGGTGGAGCATGATGTGGATACCATGATGGCGGCTGATTATATTTTGGATATTGGTCCGGGTGCCGGCAAAAGCGGAGGGCAAGTGGTTGCTGCCGGAACACCCAAGGAAATCATGAAAAATAAAAATTCTATTACCGGCAGGTATTTGGCAGGTACGGCTAAAGTTGATATTCCGGCCAAACGCCGAAAGGGAAATGGGCGCAAACTTACCATCGTTGGGGCAAAGGAACATAATCTGCAAAATGTAACGGTGGATATTCCGCTTGGAACTTTTGTGACGATTACCGGCGTTTCTGGCTCAGGCAAGTCTACCCTCGTGAATGATATTTTGGTGAGAAAGGTGGCGCAGGAGCTTTATGGCTCTACGGCGCGGCCGGGTTCTCATGACCGGCTGGAAGGGATGCATCATTTAGATAAAATTATCAATATTGATCAGTCTCCTATTGGTCGCACGCCGCGTTCTAATGCGGCCACGTATACGGGTGTTTTTACCGATATTCGAGACCTTTTTTCTTCAACCCCGGAAGCTAAAATGCGTGGATATAAGTCGGGCCGGTTTAGCTTTAATGTAAAGGGAGGACGATGCGAAGAGTGTGCCGGTGATGGTCTTAAAAAAATTGAGATGCACTTTTTGCCGGATATTTATGTTTCCTGTGAAGCTTGCAAAGGCCGCCGCTACAACTCCGAAGCGTTAGAAATTACCTATCGCGGCAAGAACATTGCCGATGTATTGGATATGACGGTTGCCGAAGGTTTGGAATTTTTTGAAAATATCCCTTCTATTAAACAAAAACTCCTTACCCTTTCTGAAGTTGGTTTGGATTATATCCATTTAGGACAGTCGGCGACGACCCTCTCTGGAGGTGAAGCGCAACGCATTAAGCTGGCCACGGAACTCTCTAAGCGTGCCACTGGACGCACGCTCTATGTTTTGGATGAACCAACCACCGGTCTTCATTTTGACGATGTCAAAAAGCTGCTCCACGTGCTTCAAGAATTGGTGGAGCGCGGCAACACCGTCCTCACCATTGAGCATAATTTGGATGTCATTAAATCGGCGGATCATCTTATTGATTTAGGTCCGGAAGGCGGCGATAAAGGTGGGCTGATTGTGGCCACTGGAACACCAGAAGAAGTCGCCAAATCAAAAACGTCGCTTACGGGAAAGTGGTTGAAGAAAGTCCTTTAGCCTCGTGGAGGGTGAGGATCATTCCCGTACGAGTTTCTTTCTCGTATCCGCCCATCTCTACCGTGAATAATTAGCTCCGTTTTTTTGTTCTTGGCGATTTTTTTGCCGAATTTTATGGCCGAATCTTGTTTCTCAAAAACTTTTGATGCCCTTGAAGAACCAGCCTTTTTAACAATCCATCCATTCTCTGATGGCACGACGTGTTGAGTCCTATAACCATTCTCTATGGCACGCGAATACGCCTTAATTTGTGGATTATTAGGGTCACGGCGCTTTAATATGATCTTTTTCATATAACTTGTACGAGACTTAAAATCTCATCTTCAGTATATTGGCTCTTATTCAAGAACTCAATGAGTTCACGGCTACTGTTAAAAACTATTTTTTGGAAAAATAATGTGGCGCCCCTGTACGAACTTTCATATATACGGATCTCAACTTCGGGGTGTGTTTTTGCAACCTCAAGTAGGGTTTTTCTGGCACCGGAGTGAGTTTTATAAAAATACTCATCACTAAACTTGCGATCTCTGCCCAGAAAAGCGATAAAGGCTCTCTTGAGATCATCAGGCAAAACAGCGCATATGATGGGCTTCTTCTTAGCCTTTTTGATTTCTTTTATTTTTATCTCCGCACCTTGCATTGTAGGTAACGTGCCGTCAAAAATAATCCCTTCAAAATCATTCAAGTATTCAGAGAGGAATTCTGTTTTTCCCGAGGCGCTTCCTCCGCACATCAAAATGACCTCATCCCACTTGGAACTTTTGAGCGCTTTTTCAAAACTTTTATTGGCAAGTTTTGCAGACTCTTTTTGGAATTCTTCAGCTCGTTCAGGTGCATAGCCCAAAATTTGCCTTTTGCTTTCGTCTATTGAGATAAGAATTGGCTCAAACACGGTGTTATACAAATATCACTCATGCCAAAATACTACAACCCGTAGCCCATTCCGTAGTATCTCTTTTACATTCCCGGTTGCGGAGGGAAAGGGGAGACGGGTGGACGCGCTGGAGGTGACGGAGGATTTATAGGTGCGGTTTGAGGGGCTGATGGAGTTGGTGGTTGAGGAGCCGCAGGAGCTGTAATAACTGGAGCAGGTTTCTGTACTAGTACGGGCATAGGTGTTGCCGAAGGAGTGGGTGGAGTTTGTGCAATAAGCCGAGGTGCCGCTGGAGGTGGAACAGTAGGAGCCGGGGCCGGAGCTTGGGATACAGGAGGTGGAGGCGTTGGTGTTTTTGGGGCTGGCGTTGGTGTTTGAGCCAGGGCAGGCGGGGGTGTCGCCGATCTGGGAGCCGTGTTGAGGGCCGGACTGATAATTGGTGCTTGAGGTAAGTCAGCGTTTTTCTCAAAAATTCCAAGTCGCTTTTTTTGGAATTCTCGGAGTCCGTTTACTACCATCTGCTCTGTTTCTTGAATATTTTTTCCTTGGACTTTAAATCCAGCGGCTTGCACATGGCCGCCGCCGCCAAAGAGTCCTGCTAGCTTGCTGGCATCAATAGTCGGGGTGAGCGTGCGAATACTGCCGGAAGCTTCCGTCGGGTTGCGCTCTTTGAGCAGGAAGATAATTTCGGCACCGGGTGCGTTGCTCATCAACTCATCAATCACGCCTTCAGTGTCATCGGGAGAGCTTCCCAGTTCAGCAAAATCGCGAGCAGTTAAAACCGACCACACCATGTGGTGTTTTTCATCGTATTGAATTTTGGTGAGGGTTCGACCCCAAAGTCGCAAAGTTGAAAGCTTTTTTGTCTTATAAATATGGCGGATAATTTCTTGCTGGCGTGCGCCGTAACCAATCAGTTTGGCCGCAACGGCGAACGCGTCGGGCGTCGTGTTTGGATTTTGAAAACTTCCGGTATCGGTAATGAGTCCGGCGAGGAGGAGCGTGGCAATATCCGCATCCATAAGCCCAGGACCAAGCTCTTCAATGAGTGGCAAAATGAGCATGGTAGTGGAAGACGCCATAATATCCACCAAGTTAATTCTGCCAAAACCCTTGTTGCTGGCATGATGATCAATATTCATTACGGGCACCAAATGGAAGAGCTCCGTAAAATCTTCATAAATTTTTCCGAACTGAGATGGATCCGCGGCATCCACCGTTACGATGGCGTCAAATGGCGTGCCTCCTTCGTTAAAGCTCACATTTTCTTTGCTAATCGTGCCTTTTTCTGGCGTCACAAAAATGTTGATCTTGTTGCCCTGAATTTCATGGCGAATATTTTTTGGAGCCACATCGCGGCAGTCAATCGTCACAATAAAGTCACGCACGAATTTGAGCTCGTGGGTGACAGAGGCAATTTCCGGCAAAAAGTTATAGCTGGATGGAACCGTCTCCTCGGCCACCACCGTCACCTTCTTGCCCAGTTTTTTGAGGGCAAGGTAAAGAGCCAGACTGCTTCCCAAGCTGTCGCCATCCAAAGGGGACGACGGCAGAACCAGGATAGAGTTGGCCTTTTTGAGGAGGGAGAGAACGTCTTGTTGTACTTGTGAGAGCGGCATAATTCTTATAGTGTTATCCTATAATTATAAAACATATTTTAGCTTTAGTCAATACATCCGCACTCTTAAAAAGGGAGTGAAGATAACAAAATTGCAAAGTTTTAGCAATTGAGGTGAGCGTTGCAAAGTTTTTATTCCGCTACGCGAAAATCGGCAATTTTTAGTTGTACGCTTTTTTTGCCCTGCCATTCGTTTTCATCAATTTCACAGACAAGGTCCAGCGTCTTGCTGCCATTGAGTTGCGACACAAAAGATCCAAGCTTGAATCCAATGGCATCTACTTTTTCCCCGTTGAGTCTCGTCGTCAATTTAAGATGTTTTTTGTCGGCACCCACGGTGCGATAGTCGTGCAAAGGAACACCGGAAAGTAAAAATCGCGGGGCATCATTGCCGGCGCCAAACGGCTCAAACCAACGCAACATTTCCATACTCTGTTGGGATACTTCTTCATGCGAAATTTCGCACTCAATGGCCAACTTGGGCAGGCAAGACTCCGCGTTCGTGGCCTTGCCAACCGTTAACATGAGCCGTTCTTTAAAAGCTTGGAGATTTTTTTTAGGAAGATCAAAACCAGCCGCGCCGGCATGTCCTCCAAAATGAGAAAGAAGATCTTTGGCACTACTCAGAGCTTCAATAATGTTCACGGACGCAGTGGTGCGGCAGGACCCAATGAGCGACTCCGCGCGTTCTTCCATAGCTATGGCGGGCCTGGAATACTTCTCCACCATTTTGGCGGCAATAAGGCCGATGATGCCGCCGTGGAACTCTGGGTGATGAAGAATAATGATGGGATTTTGCAACTGCTCGGTGGCCATGGTGTCGGCCAACTCGTTGAGCTCTTCCATCATTTTTTGACGCTTGCGATTGAGTTTTTCCAGCGTGTCGGCAAGTACATGAGTAGAGTCGTCGTCTGCCAGAAGAAGCCGCAAAGCATGAGACGAGTGAGAAATTCTGCCCGCCGCGTTAATGCGAGGTCCCAGCAAAAATCCAATGTCATAAGTGCTTATTTTCCCTTTGCAGCCGGCATTATCTTTAAGCCGAGAAAGTCCTGGCCAGCGCGTGTTCTCGAGCATTCGGAGCCCCTCTTTTACAATGTAGCGATTTTCCCCGGTGAGTGCGCCAAAATCCGCAATGGTTCCCATGCAAGCAAGATCCAAAAGCCCGGTGGTGGCTTGCTCACGAGCCTCCACGCTATCCAGCCGTCTTTCAAAAAGTGCCTGTGCCAACTTGAGCGCCACGCCTGCGCCGGTGAGCTCCGTAAAAGGGTAGCCACATCCCGGCAGTTTGGGATGCAAAATGGCGTAGGCCGCCGGAATTTTTTCCGGTACCGTGTGGTGATCACTAATAATGACATCAATGCCAAGTTCGTTAGCCAGCGCAACCTCATTGAAGCATGAAATACCGTTATCCACAGTAATTGCCAACTTCACATCCAGCTTGGCAAACTCCTTTATAAATTTTTCACGCAAACCGTATCCGTCTTCAATGCGATGGGGAAGGCGATACGAAACATTGGCTTTAAAAAGGCGCAAAGCCCGCATCAAAATGGCGCTACCGGTGACGCCATCCACATCATAATCGCCAAAAATCATAATGCGCTCGCCTTTTTCAATGGCTTGGCCAATACGCAAAACCGCTTTTCCCATATCCTTCATAAGAAACGGATCGTGAAAATCCCGCTCTGCTGTGGGATGGAAGAACTGCTCCATTTCCACCTCACTTTCAAGGCCGCGATTTGCCAAAAGTTTTTTGAGGAGGCTTTGTTTACGATCTGTATTCTTGATGACCCACTGCTTTTTGAGCACCGACATGCGTTAGTTTTATCACACTATTATGATTTTTTTCTAAACTTTTTATGAAATCTTTGATAGAGTGAGACCCTTTCTCAATGCACTATGGCTGCAACTACTGCTTATCGAGGGCTGGATAAATTGAAACCTGAAATGCGGGTTCGGGTAGAGCTGTTTTTAAAAGCCGTTGCTAATGCCGGTTTAAAAATACTCATCACCGAAACGTGGCGCAGTCAGGAGCGTCAGGAATATTTATATGCTTCGGGTCGGACCCGGCCCGGTAATGTTGTGACATGGACGATGTATTCCAAGCATCTCATTGGTGAAGCCGTGGATATTGCGTTTCTCACGGATGATGGAAAAGTTACGTATTCTGGAAACTGGGAAGCGGTGGGTCGTCTGGGTGAACTTCAAGGTTTGGTCTGGGGAGGCCGTTGGCCAACACCAGACAGGCCGCATTTTGAATTTAATCATCAGTGGCAAGCGCAACATTGGGGAGCCCAGGCTGAGCAAGAGTTGCTTTCTGCCGGTGCCATTACGCAGAAAAAGAATCTCGATCAGCCGCCGTCTCGTGCGGAACTGTATGTCATACTAAGTCATTTCCATAAACTCTAGAACTTAATTTTTATTTTATGACAGAAAATTTTCAAGAAATAGGAACGCTCGGTTTGGCGGTTTATGTCCTGGTAGAAATACTCAAACGCGCTGGATTTCCTTCAAAATATGCGGGTATTTTATCGCTTTTTTTGAGTGTTGCCCTTGGCGCTGGGAGTTTTGTGATCTTAGGAAAGCCGTGGTATGAGGGCCTCATAAGTGGCTTTTGGGCTGGCGCTTCCGCCTCGGGCGTTTATGCCGGAACGAAATCCGCCTTCACCAAAGAAACCGTCGGAGTCAACGACGATCCGGCTCTGCATCCGGCATGCTAAACCAGTGGATATCCGTTTCTTTTCTAAACCAGGTCATCTGCCGCTTGGCATAATTTCTCGTGTTTTTTTTGAGAAGTTCGTGCGCGTCATCTTGCGAAATTTCTCCGGCAAGATGCGCCGCCGCCTCTCTATAACCCAGCGATCTCATCGAGGACAAACTTCTTGAAAGTCCCATTTCTAAAAGTTTTTGAGTTTCTTGGAGCAGTCCGTTTTTAAACTGCTCATCAATTCGCTCATGAATTCGCTGAAAGAGTTCTTCGCGCGGCCAGTTTAAGCCGATTTTAAGACAGCGGTAGCGCGGCGCGGCTTGCTGATCATCTTTTGGACGGCCCGTTATCAGTGCGATTTCCAGCGCCCGCATAACATACGGAAGATTATTCACATGGATTTTTTTTGCACTTTTGGGATCCAGCTCCGCTAATTTTTTGTGAAGAGCTTCCGCGCCATGGATCTTTAATTCTTTCTCCATTTCTTTTTGGATCACTTCACTTTTTGGGGGAAGCAAAAAGTTTTCGGTCACGGCCCGCAAATACAAACCCGTGCCACCCACCAGCATGGGAAGTTTTCCGCGTGCCAAAATCTCTTCAATTTTTTCTTCCGCCAGACGTTTAAAATCTGCCACGGTAAAACGCTCACTGGGCTCGGCAACATCCAGCAAGTGATGCGCCACTCCTTCGCGTTTTGAAGTTGGGATTTTGTCGGTGCCAATATCCATGTGCTTATATACTTGTCGGCTATCCGCCGAGATAATCTCACCATCAAACTGCCGCGCAAGTTTTAATGAAAGCGCCGTTTTGCCGCTTGCCGTCGGGCCCAAAATCACCAAAAGCGGCTTCACATCATCTTTTGCCGCGGCATCTTTAAAATCCTCAATCAGTTTTTGAATCTCTGTGATCATCTTGCTCATTTTACTCTATGCTGTGGCATGAACTGCCATTGCCTACGCATGCGTTATGATTTGACAAATCATGTAAATATACGTATACTCGCACCTATGCCTCTCATGGAACAGATGAAATACCCGCTGGAGCCTTTCCAGATCGCTTTTAAATTTTTGTCGGAATATTGCCACTGGCCCAAGGATATAAGTCTTCGGACAATCCAGGGTAATGATCATTTTTTTAGCGTTTTTGATAACCAGGGACAGTATACTGGCTGGAGCATAGAAATCAGTAGGAACGAACCATTACAGGTGGCGCTTCATCAAGCGGAATTGGTGGATGGTGCATGGAAGCCGGTTGGTGCACCCAAGATTTATAAGTGGAGCGATTGTTTTCCTGAAGAGCAGAAGGCCGGCATTCCAGGTTCAAATCCGGAAAAAGCTCAGCCCAAAAGAAAAGAAGCTGGAAAGTGGGACAGCAGGCTTACAACCATGCGGATAGCCGGTGGGGTTGCGTGTTTAGCCGCTCTTGCGGCGGTTGCAGTGTTAAATCCTTCGCGGGAACCATCCCATCAGCCAACAGCCGCTTCAGCGCCTGGTGCTGTTCCCATTCCTCCGGAATTAAATGAAGCTATGCGGCAAGCAAGACGTGTTGCTTTTAAGAATTTTCATGCGGATAGAGCCTATTCTTCGGTAACTTTGCCCGTTGGGCAGGGTAAGGATTTTCTTGTTCCAGCCGGCGAATCCATTTCTCTGCAACTCATCACTGGATCAGAATTTCCGCATTACAACATATTTTTTCCTGCAGGCGTTGAGTGCCTTGGCGCCAAAGGTGATGCTATGGATATAAGCATCGGCAATGTACCTGATGTGGCCCATAACAATATCCCTATGAAAACTATTTCTATTTTTTTCAATGATCAAAGCGAAATCATTTTTAGAAATACTGCCAGTGGTGACAAGAGCATCTATGTCCATGCCTATCGGTCAACCAGTCTTAGTGGACGGCCATAACTAAGAACGTATGTCAGCAAAACGAACCCTAGAAACCCCAAGAGAAAGAGGATTAAGTCGCCTTCAGATAGCTGAAAAATTTGTGCGAGAAGTTTGTAAATGGAGTGCCCGGCTACTTGGAACTGGAGTTTCTTTTAGGAGAACCTGGCGCTCATTATCGTGGAATATCTCCTGAAGAATTGGAGGGTAATGATAACTGGCCAATATTTGTTAAATCTTGTTTGCGCTCAGTTTTTAAGGAGCGTCTAGAATACGGCGAAGAATCGGTAGCAGTTCGAAACGTATCATTAGATATAAGGTACGATAAGGAGAGGTTTTATCGGGAAATATTCAAAATCCCTGTGGGAGCATGGGAAACACTGAGCCCACTAGAGGCTCGTGAATTTATGGGCGAGTTGAAAAAATATAGAACAGAGAGTTCCCGGGATAATGTTTTTTTAACTCAACAAGGAGGTCTTTCGGCTAATGCTCAGCTTACGCCATCTGCTGTCACGGCTTCGGCTCCAATGGCTGTGGTTGCTCCGCTACCCGCGATTTCTCCGCATTCACCGCTGGTTCCAATTTCAAAACCGGTGCCAAAAGTACGCCCTGAGCACAAAGCCGTTCCAAAAGTTGGAATGCAAACTCTTACCGACCGCAATTTTGAACTTCAAACTTCGCGCGGAATTTGGGTGGTGGATTTGTATACGGAGTGGTGTGAACCCTGCCAAGAAGCACGTCCAGTTTTAGAAAAACTTGCAAAAATGTATGGTGGGAAGGTTAAATTTGGAAGTGCTATGCTCTCTGATAATAGCCGTGAGCATCTCAACAATGGGATCGCTCGACGTTTTAAAGTCTTTCCAAAAGAAGAAGGTGGACAAGGAAGAACTTTCCCCCAATTTGTTCTCTTAATAGATGGGGTCGAGCGTGGTCGAATGAAAGGCTTTGGAGGTGGCTCAATATTTGCGCTTAAACTTGTTCAGGAACTGGTAGTGCTTGGTGCTCAATCTCCACAGTATGGTCCTGACGTCATAGATTATGAGAAAGAATTTTAATGCAATGGTTCTCTTGATAAAAAATAAAAAAAGTCTTATACTAAGAAAGTAATATTTCCTTACTTCCTTATTTATGTCTTCTCGTGTGATAAAGAGCACTTCTCAGGGCCAGATTACGCTTCCCAAGTCCTGGAGAGAAAAGTTCAAAACTGATAATTTTATATTGCAAATTGAATCCAATCAAATTGTTATAAAACCTGTTCGCATTGAAGAAATGGAAACCGAAGAAGAAATCCTTTTTGACGCTGAGAGAGATAATAAGGGGAAAGGAGCCAGTCCGGATGAGATTATTCGGCTTTTGAAAAAGATTCAAAAATGAATAAACTTGAGAAAGCACTTCGGAAACTTCGTAAAAAAGAACAAGAAGCGGTTTTGCTTACCATGATGCAGTTAAAGTTGGATTTTCGCAAAGTTCCCCACGTGAAGGCTTTGGTAGGTAGGAAGAATTGGTATCGGGTACGTGTTGGGAACTATCGTATCATTTTCCGTGTCATTTTCGAGGTGAAAAATAGCAACGTCGAAATTATGAGGATTACGAAACGTGATGATAATACATATCGCAATTTATAATTTTCGCTTCTAAACATAGTTTTTCAGCGGTTCCCTTGATTTTAGGCACCCAGGGAGCCCATTCATAACTTTTGGTTGACTTCGCGGCGTCATGGCTGGTAGACTGCTTTTTGTCTGAGAAAGTAGGCCATCCACCCCTAGGCCGAGCCATCGTAGCGAGGCTCAGCAATAAGGGAAAACGGATTTAAGACCTGCCGAGTAGGCCGAGCCGCAGCGAAAGCTAAGCAATCAGTGCGCCAAAGGGGCGCAACCTTGCTTTTCATCGCCTGTCCCAAATGCGGCCTTGATGCTCAACTCAGATGTTGAGTATTTTTTTGTCCACTAGGCCGAACCGTCGAGGTGAGGCTAAGCCAATAACGCGCCGAATGGCGCACCATCTAATCCATTTTTTATGGCCGTTACCAAGAAGCAAAAAGAGGTCAGTCTCGCGGAGCTTATTAAGAGCTTTGAAGGCGCAAAATCCGTGGTCTTTAGCCAGTACCAAGGCACGAATGTAAAAAATATGCGCGAGTTGCGCAAGCGTTTGCGCGAGCAGAATGTTTCTTATAAAGTGGCGCGCAAAACCCTCATGACGCTGGCCGCCAAAAAAGTTGGATTTGATGCGATTCCTGCTGATTTTATGCAGGGCCCAATTGGGTTGGCTTTTGCTCAAGGTGATGCCATTGCTCCAGCCAAAATTATTCACGAATTTGGAAAAGTAGCCGAGACGATAAAGATTGTTGGCGCGATTTTTGAAGGCAAGCTGATGAACGCTGCGGATGCCAAAGTTATGGCGATGTTGCCAAGCCGCGATGTCTTGCTGGCCAAAATTGTGGGTATGCTCAAGGCTCCAATTTCTGGATTCCATAGCATTTTGCACGGAGTACTGCGTAATTTTGTTTACGCGCTTAGCGAAGTCCAGAAAAAGAAATCTGCCTAACCGGTAGGCAGGCTGTCATTGCGAGCCCTGCCGTGCGGGGCGAGGCAATCTAGCTACGTGGAATCGCAATGACAATCAACTTAAAATCTATTATTTAACCCCTCATTTATGTCAGATTTATCCGCATCAGCTCAACAAGTCCTCGATTCTGTTGGGAAACTCACGGTTATGGAACTCGCCGCTTTGGTGAAGGCCATGGAAGAGAAGTTCGGCGTTAGCGCAGCAGCCCCAGTTATGGCCGCAGCTGTGTCCGCTGGTGGAGGTGCCGCCGCGGGAGCCGATGAAGAAGAAAGTGGTAAGGTTAACGTTGTTTTGACCGACGCCGGAGCGCAAAAAATTAATGTTATCAAGGTGGTTCGTGAAATCACCGGACTTGGTCTTAAGGAAGCTAAAGACTTGGTAGATGGCGCACCAAAACCAGTAAAAGAAGGCGTGGATAAGAAAGAAGCGGAGGAGATGAAGAAGAAGCTTGAGGCAGCCGGAGCCAAAGTGGAGTTTAAATAGATCTCATTTTAACCTGTAAATCAAAGGGTCAAAGGAGTTACCTCCTCTGGCCCTTTTTGTTGTTTCACAAGAGTATTGACATATTGGATATTATCTGATATAAGATAACCTTATTTAATTTTCCAATATATGCCAGAAAAACCTGCAGCTCAGCCCGGAGAAACCATGGAAACTCGCCCAGATCATCTTGTTAAGAGCCATAGGCATGTTCGGACTCTTGTGGACAGTGACGATGAGCGTTTTAAGCTAACTCGGGATGGACAGAGAGTGGTGCTTTTGGGAAAATTGGGAAAATATCTTTACCATGAATTTGAAGGGGAACGTCAGCAGAGCATAGCCGATTATGGACCGGAAATTGAGGAAGCACGTGCCGCCAGTAGAGATATTAGTATTCCTGTCACTGATCAGTTAGGACTCTACGTTCCACAAGGGAATAATGAACGCGCCGGAACAGTGCGGACTATTGCCGATGCCTTAGTGGCTTCAATGAAGGGAAGAGGATTTGCTGATCCTGAATTGGGTAAACAATTAGCCCTTACTGTTATGAATCTCACTCCATTCCCCACTCGTTTTAACGCTGATGAGTATCCTGCTATTATTCGTACGAGAACGGACGTCACGAGAGGAATGATGCATGGGAGTGTTCTGGAAGTTGCTTTTGCACTTGAGAGATATTGGAAATTTATGAATGATCCGGGTTATTTAGTCCAAAGAGCCAAGGAAATGGCCGCTCCGGTAAAAACAGAAAGCGGGGAAGTTCCTGTTGCAATTCTTAATCCTCACGCATGGCAAGATGAAATGGGAAGACGTATTATTCGGTCTAATGATCAAGTCTTGTACCTCAAGGGTTTAAGAGATCATAATGGTGAACTTTTCCAACAAGCGCGTCTTAAAATATTGGAAAAAAATTCTAGCGCAGATGCATTATTGCAACAACTTGATACAGCCTTTTCGCAACATCCAAAGCTTCGTGAGTTTTCTGAGCAAGGACGCGGGGCTCGCCACGAAGATTGGTTTATTGAATTTTGGTACCAGGTTATGTTAAAAAATATTTTAGCCGATGCCAATACTCCTAGTGGCGGTAGAGTAGAAGACCTTACGAGGTTGGCCAAAATGTTAACGGCATGCCAAACTTGGCAACAATTTGCCCTGACGATTGAGACTCTTGGCGGAAAGTATCCACATGCTCAGTCTGCTGTTGAGGCACAGCCAAAAAAGGGAAAGTAATTTATAATGCATTCGTATGATTGATCCTCTTGATCCGCAATTCGCGGGAGCGCAATTAGGAAAGGTGGTAAAACCCGTTATGGATGGCTCTGTTAAGCCAACTGAAGCCACTCAGTATCCGCCGTATGAAGCGCTTCTGGTGCATGAGGATATGGCCAGCCGACGCGAACTTTTGACGCGTTTGTTGGATATGTTTGCCACTTCCAGCGCGGCTGTTTTTGCGCCGGAGGATTTACATGCCATGCGAACTTCGTTGGAATTGGCGGCAGTGGATCCCGAAAAAGATCCACAGAATTTTGCTTATTTTATGCAGGATCGCTGCCATGGAATGTTGGAAATGTTGAGGTTGCTGATTCTCATGCAGTCACCCAAAAGAAATTTTTCCAAGCAAGAAGTTTTTAATGAAGCGATGAGGCTTGGCGCACAGGTGATGTCAGAAAATGGCATGCCTCAGGCAGTTTTGCAGTTTGTGGGAGCGGCGCGTGATCGTGCCATGCATCCGCGCGTAGAAAGGCTCCGGAAAGTTTTAGAAATCGGACCAATGACGCAGTACGTCAATTTCAACAATGTGAAACTGGCGGAAGTGAAAGTGAAATTTTCTTCTCTCAGCGGAGAATTAGATAAGATTTTGGCGGCGTTTAAAACGCAGATGGAGCAGTTGCAGACAAGCCTGGTGGCGCTGGAATATACCTCCGCACAATGGCTTTCTGTTTTGCTCACCAAGCTGGAGAAGTTCCAGCCGCAAACTCTTGAGGAGGCTAGGGCGCAGTTTGAACGGCTTACGGAAGCCATAAATCGAGTCTCTACGCCGTCAGCCATGACCAAGACGATTGAGACGCTGGGGAATCCGGCGGAGTAGGCGAGGGCATGACGGCGATTAGTCTCTTAAAGGTGGGGAAGGTACAGTGGTTATAACCACATAACCT
>JBBTWV010000010.1:0-10975 GCA_038062615.1 Patescibacteria group bacterium
TTGGTCTCGTCATAAATAAGCGTGCCCAGCGGCACAGGTAGGATGAGCTCAGGCGCGTCTTTGCCACCCATATTTTTGCCGAGCCCCTGCTGGCCCGGCTCCGCACGGAAAATCTTATGCGTATTGAATTCGGCTAAGGTATTGATGTTCTCATTGGCCTGAACCCAGATGCCGCCACCTTTGCCGCCATCGCCGCCGTTAGGGCCGCCACGGGGCACAAACTTTTCTCGGCGAAAGCCAATACAGCCGTTTCCGCCTCGGCCCGCAATAAATTCCACTTTTACTTCGTCGCAAAACATATAATATGATTATACACATAATGTTTGATTTTATTTTCTTTGTTGGGCTTATTGGGTCTTTGACCCTTGTCCTTGGCGCGGCCTGGCCGGAGCCAAAAACCGTAAAACATCCCACGCAGTCTATCAAAAACTGGCTTTTTGCGGTGGGCGGTTTACTTATGCTTCTCTATGCCGTTTTGGGCTACCGCACTGGCGGGCCGATTTTCTTTGTTTTTCTGGAAATATTCATTGTTATCTCCAGTTTTCTTATGATGCTGAATACGGATGATCGCATAGATGCCGTCATTATGACGCTTGGCGGGCTGGTGTTTGTGGTTTGGTCGCTCTATTTATTTGAAGGATATTCCACGCTCCTCTTTATTTTGGGCTTAACGATTATTGGGTTCGGGTACGCTTCTACTATGGGAACGTTACGGCGAGGCTTAGCGCTTACGCTTGGAAGCATCTTTATTGCGCTCTTTAGTTACATGGAAGCCAGCTGGGTTTTCTTTTGGCTGAACGTCTTTTTTGCTTTGTTCTCGGCGTATTATCTCTTTCCGCACATTAAGGGACGTAAACTTGGTGGATGAAAAGTACTTTTCCATTCTTGAGAATAAGCTGAAAAGGCAGATGGTAAGGTGGCGGCGCTCCCTCATCTTCATGGACATAAAACTTTTGCCCATATTTATTGCTTCCCATAAATTCTTGCGGTGAGAGTGTATTTAAATCCGGAATATTTCCAAATTCTTCAAAAAGACGAATCTTTACATTGGGAGAAAGTTTAAATGTTCGGATCTTTGGATTCTCATTGATAATTTCGTATCCATTGTTATTACACTTCGGTTTTGTTTTTGGAACTTCGTGTATGCCATCATCCCAAACACAGTCATCTGGATCCGAAATCCACTGAACGTAGTCCGCATCAATATAAATCTCTCCTGATTTTTCATAGACGTTGGTGATGTGCGTGAGTTGATGTTCATCTCCAGCTTTATATTCGTCCTCTGCGAGCTTATTTACTTGGAGTTCGTGGGCTTCCGTTGGCGAACATTCCTGTGTATAAGAACCCGGCGGTAAGCCCAAGGTTTCGCAGTTATAACCATTACTCGTGGTAGTTCCTTGAGTTACTACCGCGTCATCCGTATGTTTGGGAGTGGACCATTTTTTTTGCTGAACATAGTAAAATCCTCCCCCAGCGATTAGCAGAATAAGAACAGTAATGGTGACGGTGACTGAAAATCTTTTGGACATAACGCTTTTTTTATAGGAAAGCTACGTTCGTCTCTCAGGAAAAGCCTTTCGCTTTCATGCCTGTGAGCGCTCAATGCTTTCCTGAGGACTCACTTGCTTTCTGGTGCCCAGGGAGGGACTTGAACCCTCACGCCTTGCGGCATACGATTTTGAGTCGTACGTGTCTGCCATTCCACCACCTGGGCCAGCTTCAGAAGCTCATTGATATTAACAAATTTTAATCAATTTTGCCCACAACATCGGGTAGCCAGTTGACGTAGGTTTTTTTAGCTCGTAACTCATCTTTTATTTCCGCAACTTTTTTGAAGTACTCATCCTTGCTGTATTTTTGATTGAGAATTTCAAACTCGGCATGATTACGGCCAACACATCCAAAAACATCATGCGAATTAAAACAGCGTACGCAGTATTCGGCATTTTTAGTGTTGCCGCATTCCAGGCAAAAATTACAGTTGTAAAGGTCGTAGCCCGGGGTGCATTCGTAGAGGAGTTCACCCTGCGCGGTTACTTCGGTATCATAAGAATCTTTGAGATGGTCAGTATGAAAAAGGTAACCGGAATCTTCACAATTTTCCGCGTTAAAGGCCCAATAGCAATTTTTTGAGTTCACTATGTCATCGCCTATGCAATTTTGGCAGTTAATTTGTACCGAGGCATTGTGCGGATGATTTTTTCTCAATTCCTCCACCTTTTTTTGAATAGCCTGGAAATGGCTTGGATGAGAGAAATCCCATTCGCGGAGGCAATTAAAATATTCCTCTTTTGATAAAGGCTGATTGAAAAAATAATAACTTTTCTGGCGTAATCCAACAGAACCGAAACAGTTGTTACACCCGCGGCAATCATAACAAAACTTACAGTCCGAGCTGTTGGCACAGTTCTGGCAATAATCGCAGCTGTAGCATTTTACACAAGAGATGCATTCATAGCAGAGCTCGGACTGGCTCGTAAAAAGAGTGTCGTTGCAGTCTTTGAGTTGGAATGGAAAATAGCAGTAACTGGAATCTTCTACTTTGTATCCGCCAAAGCAGAGGTAGGCATTTTTGGAAAAGGTAACCATGTGTACATACGGACAATTCGTATTATTTACCGACCGCAAATTATACGTCGGCGTTGCAAAGAGCAGTTTTTTGAATTCGGCTATGAAGTCCATAGAATGCGTTAAGACTCAAGAAGCGCTTTGCGATGCAGGCTGCGCTGAAAGGTTATGGCAAAGCGGTGGGACTCGTCGCGGATGCGTTGGAGGAGTTTGAGAGCCTCGTCCCCTTCCTCTAAAAGCAACGGGGCTTTTTCGCCGGGAATATAAATTTCTTCCAGACGTTTGGCGAGGGAGATGACGGGAATGTCGAGCTGAAGGCGTTTGAGCACCATTATCACGATGCCAAGCTGGCCCTTGCCTCCGTCAATTACCAGTAAGTCTGGTTTTGCGCTAAACGAAGGGTCTGCCTTTTTCTTTTTGATTTTGTAATAGGCTAAAACTTCGTATTTTTTATTATCAATTTTTCCCCACTCTTCATGGCGTTTTTTAAAAGAAGCTGGGACTTCTCGAATCGGCGTGAAGCCGAACTCCGCATAGTGATCGGTTAATTTCGGCTCAACGGAAACATAAAAACGGGCCTTGGGATTTTTTACATGCGCGATTAACAGGTTGAGAAGAATAAAACTGAGTTTATTTCCGCGAAATTCTTTGGGAATAAAAAGCGCGGAGATTTCAAAGAGTCCTTTTTGGAACTCCACGAGCCGAACCATTCCCATTGGTATTTTTTCTTGGAATAAAATGGAGAAGTTCTTCCCGTCGGGTTGCTCTACGAGTTCCTTCCAGTTGGCTTCCTTGCACCATTTCTGGATCGTTGGAAGATATTTTTTACCCGCCTTGCGAAGAGTGAATTTTTTTGGCTTTACCAAATATTTGAGCCGTCGCATGAGCACCTCCTCCATGCTTCGGTAGTCATCCGGCTTGCCCGCCACGGTCCTCATTTTAAAATGACGATAGTCATTCGATTTTGCCCAGCCGTTTTCAAAAACCACCATGGAGCCAACCGTTTCATTGCCACCAAGATGCGAAATATCATAGCCTTCGATGCGCTTGAGCGGTTTTTCTTTCATTCCTAAAGTCTCACCCAGGCGTGCCAAGGCCGTCTCTCCACGCTCATCCGCAAGCCATTTAATGCGATACTGCTTGGCAAATGAGACGGCATTTTTGAGCGAAAGTTCCAAAAGTTTATTTTTCTCGCCGCGCTCCGGGTTTTTTATAAAAACTTTATCTCCTCGCATGTTGGTGAGCCACTGTTCAAGCGTTTCTTTTTCTTCAATATGCTCGGGAATAAAAATTTCTTTGGGCATATAGGCCGCTTTTTCGTAATACTGAGTAATAAACGATTCCAGTACTTCTCCCAAATCCACCATGTGGGCGTTTTGCTCTATTTCTAGCGCGTCCATCATAAAATTTTCCTGGGTCAAAAGTTTGCCCCCACGGATCATCAAAATATTAAAATAAATGCGCCCAAGCTCAGTGGTGAAGTTGATGATGTCGGTATCCTCGCGCTCCGGATCCTCTACTTTTTGCCGCTCGGTAATCGTCTCGATGGCCAAGAGTTTATCCCTGATCTTTGCGGCTTTTTCAAAGAGTTTTTGTCCTGCGGCTTCCATCATCTGGTTTTTTAGGGACATTTCGAGCTCGTTATTTTTGCCGTCTAAAAAGTCGGCTACTTGTTGAACAATTTTTTTGTACTCATTTGGCACTATAGCCCCAATACAAGGCCCCGGACACCGCTTAATAAAGTAGTCCAAACAGGGAAAGTCAATGGCTCGATTCGTGACTTCAACATCCTCTGGTTTGGGTTCTTTTTGCGCATCACTCCCCTTCCATTTAATTTCCAGCTGGCAGTGCCGAAACGGGAAAAGTTTTTTGAGAATTCGCAGTGTTTCATACACTTTTGATGATGCTAATTTTGGTCCAAAATACCTTACATTTTTAGTTGAACGGACGGTTCGGTTGAGCAAGTCCCTTTGCCGTACCACACTAATCCTAGGAAAATCTTCACCCATGTTTATTTTGATATACACATAACTCTTATCGTCCTTCATCAAGATGTTGTACTTGGGGCGCAACTCCTTAATAAGATTAGTCTCCAAAATAAGCGCTTCCAGCTCGGTATCCGTCTGGATCCACTCAAGATCGGTCACCGTAGCTACAAGTTTTTTGGTTCGCGTAGAGTGAGCGTAATCTTTTTGAAAGTAGGTTTTTACGCGCTTACTGAGGTCTTTGGCCTTGCCCACGTAGATAATCTTCCCCTCCTGGTCTTTCATTTTATAGATGCCGGGGGAGGCTGGAAGTTGGCGGAGTAGGTCGGTAATGGGTTTCATAAGGCAATTGAATTATACTCGAACCATGCACGATGTGCTTTCCCTTAGGCAGGCAGTCCTTGCCACCGTTCATTATTTTGATCTTATTGATTTTGCGCCGTCGCTTTTTGAAGTTGAGGAGTTTTTATACGGATGGTCGGCGCCTCTCGATGCCCTTGAGCAAGCCATAAAGGGTATGCCCGAGATTGAAACCGATGGCGAGTTTTATTTTTTGACTGGCCGCAAGGAGTTAGCTCTCCAAAGGCATCACCAAAAACGCTGTGCCCAAAAACTTTGGAAAAAGATTCGAAGGTGGGCTTTTTTGCCGGTACTTTGCCCCTTTGTGCGGATGGTGGCCGTGGTAAATAGCGCCTCTCTTGGCAAGGTCACGGAAAAAAGTGACATTGATTTTTTGATTGTCACCAAGCGCGGAAAACTGGCTACTACTCGTTTTTTTATGAAAGTTATAACTCAGATTTTTGGCCTGCGAGCACATCACGAAAAAAAAGCCGGCCGGTTTTGTTTGAGTTTTTTTATTACCGAAGATGCCCTCAATTTGGCCCCATTGGCCCATTCCTTTGATCCCCATCTGGCCTATTTTGTGCGACAGGCAGTTCCTTTATATGGTGCCAAAACCTATGAGCATTTTTTACGAGCCAACGATCACTGGACGATTCCTTACTTTAAGCGTCCTCTTAAAGGGCGTCTCTCTGAGCTCAAACCACGTCGCTTAGCTTCATTGGTGAGATCCCTGAAAGAAGGTTTTTTGTATCTCATGGGAAATCTTTTAGAGAAAATCTTGTATACGTTCCAAAAACAGAAGGATGAAAGGCGCCGCAAAAACTTCCCCACTTCTCAAGGCATCATCATGAATAAGAATGTCTTCAAGTTTCACGAAAATGATCCTCGCGCTGATATTGCTCAGAAATTTGAGGCCCGCCTAGAAGGGCTTAGTGCTGCCTAAACTCCAGGACGATTCCCGTTCCGTAAAATCCAAATCGTCGTCTAATTTCATTTTCCATAAAACGCTTGTAAGAAAAATGAATGAGGTCTGGCTTGCTGCAAAAAAACGTGAACGTTGGAGGATCAATGGCGGTTTGGACGCCTTTATTTATGATGATTTTACGCGCACTCCTGGTTGGCGGGTGCCCCAGCGTGGTAGTTTTAGTAAACATTTTAAACTCGTCATCAGGAATTTTTTTGCGTCGCTCGAGCATAATATTGTGGCTGAGCTCGAATAACTTAAAAACATTTCTCTTGGTGAGGGCGGATGTAAAAAGCACTGGCGCCCACGGCGCGTAACTCATTCGATACTGCAGAAAATCAATAAATTTCTTTTGGTCGCGCTGAGGATCTTCCAAAAGGTCGCTCTTATTGGCAATGATGATGAGGCCTTTGCCGGCATCCAGCAGATACTGGCTCACGTGCAAATCCTGATTGGCAATGCTCATGCTGCAGTCCAGTACCAAACAAGTAACATCGCTGCGTGAAATGGCTTGCAGAGCGCGTAAAACGCCATACTTCTCAATCCCCTGTTTTACTTTTCCGCGGCGTCGTAGGCCGGCCGTATCAATAAGTACAAAGTGGTGCCCTTCACGATCAATAGGCGTGTCCGTAGCATCAATGGTGGTGCCCGGCTGGTCTGATACAATCACCCGCTGCTTTCCCAGTAAGGCATTTACGAGCGATGACTTCCCCACATTCGGCTTCCCTACAATGGCAATTGCCGTAACGTCTTTTTGGCGAGGACGATCTTTTCTCCACTTCATTTTTTTGAGAATTTTTTCCGTCGCTTCTTCCACTTCCTCAATGCCAAAATTATGAATAGACGAGACCGGAATGGCTGCACCGAGCCCTAATTCATAAACCTCTCCAAGCGCTTCTTCCACCACTTTATTATCAGATTTGTGGGCAATGAGCACGATGGGCTTTTTGGATTTTCGCAAAAAATGAGCGCAGTCCAAATCGTTAGAAGTAAACGGCTCCGTGCCATCAATCACAAAATAAATAACATCGGCTTCTTCTACCGCAATTTTTGACTGTGCCTGAACATCAGCCTCAATATTTTCTTTTTTTTCAAACTCCATGCCGCCGGTATCCACCAAAATAACAGGATACGTTCCAATATCGGCTTCGTGATAAATGCGATCCCGTGTGGTTCCTGGCACGCGAGAGGTAATGGCGTAGCGCTTGCCAATGAGCCTATTAAAGAAGGTAGACTTGCCGACATTGGGGCGGCCAACAATGGCGATAATGGGGAGAGACATGGATGAGGAATGAGGTTAACGATGCCATGGGCCAGTATATAGTATATTCCAAATACATACTCATACCTGTTCCCTGTTCCCTGTTCCCTCTATATAATGCGGCCAATGATCAATATTACCAGATGGCTCATCCTTGCCGTCATTCTCATCAACTTATTTTCTCCAGCTCAGGCCGATGCGCAGGGCATCTTACCCAGGGCGAACCCCACCCTTTGCCAGGAGCGCGGCAGTGACGGAAATCGCAATGATTCCGACCACATGAAGGCGCTTCAGGATCGTGAAAGATTTGATGCCTATGTAACCGATCGCACCAAGATGAGCGAAGTACTTGGTTGTGCCATTAAGCTTGGAAGAATTCGCCTCTTCATGTTGCCATTTTTTATTACTTACTTGATTCAGTTTTTGTTAGAAATTGCTGGTCTCGTTGCGGTGATCTTTGTAATGCTGGGTGGCTTCAAGTATGCCGTTGGTGGGCTGACGGAAGATAAAGAAGCCGGTAAAAAATATATTCAACACGCTCTTATTGGGCTGGTAGTGGCTTTGAGCGGTTGGATGATAGTAAATCTTATTCAGGTCGCCCTCACAAGTTAATTCTGCTGTTATGGCCATGAAGTTGAAGGTCGCTGGTTTTAGAAAGCTGGCCTTAGTACTGGGAGATGCGACAGTTTTTGTGGCTGGCCTGCTTTTTACGCTTGGCCTTCGCTACGGCTTTTCGGAGGTTAGCGAGCAGTGGCAGATTCATCGTGCGCCGTATGCCATTATTTTTATTTTTTGGCTTTTGAGTTTTTACAGCGTCGGTCTTTACACCCTCCAGAAGGCTAAAAATAACCGCGCTTTTTTTACTTTGCTCTTTGGGGGTTTGAGCATCAACGCCTTTCTCTCCGTGCTCTTTTTCTACTTCATCCCCTACTTTGCCATCTCGCCAAAAACCGTCTTGTTTTTTGATTTAGCGACGACGGCGGTTCTCCTCCTCGCGTGGCGTTCATTTTTTAATCAGGTTGTCTCTCTGCCGCCGCTTAAACTTATTGTTATCGGCTCGGGAGCTGAAGTGGATGAGGTTATCGCCGATCTTAAAAAACATCCTCAGCAAGGCTATGAATGCGTGCTCCACTTGGTCCACGAATCGGAAGCGCGTGATCTGCCGAAGCTCATCGCCAAGCATCATATTGACGGCATCGTGGTGGCAACCGATTATAGGCATTCCGTAGCGCTGCAGAAAGCTCTTTTTGAATGTATTCCTCTGCGTATTCAGTTTTTTGATTTTGTGGATTTTTATGAGCTCATTCTGCAGAAAATTCCTTTGGAAACTATTAACCGCGCTTGGTTTTTGGAAAATCTGAATGAAGAGTCCAAACAGCTTTTTACCACTCTCAAACGTGCTCTTGATATCGTTTTGGCATTTTTCCTCAGCATTATTGGTCTTCTCCTCTCCCCTTTTATTATCTTGGCCATTTGGCTTGGGCTTGGCCGTCCGATTATTTTTGTGCAGCGCCGGGTCGGCTATTTTGAAAAGCCGTTTCATATTTATAAGTTCAGGACTTTTCGCCATGAAGGCGAGCCGGAAAGCGTTACGCGGCTGGCACAATTTCTGAGATCTACGCACTTGGACGAGATCCCTCAGCTTTGGAATATTCTTAAAGGCGAGATGAGCTTTGTGGGACCGAGGCCCGAGCAAGTGGCCATTGTTGAGGAGCTCAAAGAGAAAATTCCTTTCTATGTGGAGCGTTTTTTGGTGCATCCGGGGATTACCGGATGGGCTCAGTTAGCCAATCCTACCGCAACCGCAGAAGATGCTCCGGTTAAACTTCAGTACGATCTTTTTTACATTAAGCACCGTTCGCTTCTGCTTGATGCGGAAATCATTTTGAAGACACTGAAGCTTTTGGTACTATCAAAATAATACCCATTCACTTATCGCCTTATGTCTCGCATTCGACAATTTTTTAAAGATACTCACCGAAAGCTCAAGGATTTACATGGTCGCGTTTCGGCTCTTAAAAAAGACCATGATAAACCCCTTGCGGTGGCCAGTTTACCGCCTCCACCTGCAAAACCACATGAAAAAGTTGAAGTAGTGGTTTCGGGTGCCACCATGGCAAAGTTCATCGCTTTGGTCATTTTGTTTTTGCTCCTCACGGCTTTTTTATACGAAATTCGGGATATCCTCATCATCTTCTTTGTTTCCCTCTTATTTGCGGCAGCCCTGGATCCCATGGTGGACACCCTTGAAAGGCGTGGAGTTCCAAGGTCCATTGGGGTTATTCTCATTTATACCGCGCTCTTTTTGGCTATTGGTCTTCTTGTCTCCAACATCGCACCCATTATTGCCAATGAAGTTGCTTCCTTGGCCGGCAAGGCTCAGGATTTTATTAGCAACATTGTAAAAGGTGAGATTGAGTTGCCTACTTATTTGGAGCGATTCCGTCCTCGGCTTAAGGGCTTTTTTGAGGGAATTGATGTCTCTCAGGTTGGCACCTATAAGGACGTTTTGCTCAACGTGGCACAGAATATTTCAAATGTCGCTGGGAATGTTTTGAATGGTGTTTTGACTTTATTTAACGGCTTTTTCAATGCCATTATTGTCCTGGTGGTAACCTTTATGATGACGGTAGATGAGGGCAATATTGATAACTTTATTCGCTCGCTTTTCCCTGCCAGGCACGCCGATTATATCCGTCAAAAAAGCAGTGCCATTAAAGAAAAAATGGGATATTGGCTGCGTGGACAAGTTACGCTCTGTGTCATTGTGGGAATTGGAGTGTATTTGGGCTTCTTAATTATTGGTTTCTTAACTCAGCAACCCGTCCAATATGCCGCCACGATGGCTTTGGTTGCAGGTTTTACAGAACTTATTCCTTACGTTGGTCCATTCCTCGCCTGGCTCATTGCAATGCCTATTGTGGCGAATCAGTCCGTGGGACTCATCGTTTGGATGACCGTCCTTATGTATGTGATTCAAGTTTTGGAAAATAATTTGATTGTGCCGGTAGTGATGCACAAAGCCGTGGGTATCTCTCCCATCCTCATTATGTTTGCGATGTTTGTAGGTTTTTCTTTCTTAGGAGTTTTGGGGATGGTGCTAGCGGTTCCGGTAGCAACCGCGGTTGCTCTTTTCGTGAAGGATTACGCGGAAAAAGAGAAGTAAAAGCTATTTTATAGAGAGTAAGCCCGAGATTTCCTGAGCTTGTATGGCCATTTCTTTGTATATTCCACGCTGAGGTGTCTTTACAAAAAGTTCGGCAGTAAGTTCGTTCCCTTTTTCAAATGCCTCTAAATCTTTGGTGAGGAGGCTGGTTTGCAGAAGAAGCCGAGCAAATACAAACGTCCACCTTTCTTCAAGCGGGCTTCTTGGAATGAGTCGCAAAAAATCTTGTTCTAATCTTTTCTCAAAGTTCATGTAGGTGCCGGCTTGCAAAAAACTGTTGCCGTTTTGAATCAGTCCGCCTGCTAAAATTCCCGTGGCTTCAATCTGAAGAGATGGAAACCCAGCGAACCCCGCTATTCCGGAATCGTAGGATTTTTCAAACTTTGCATAATCATTGCGAGCCAGCGACATATAGGCTTGGTAGATCTGCCGATTGGCTCTTGCCGGTTGAATGGTGAAGAAGTAAGACGCGAGAGTAACCAGAATGAGCGCCGTTGCCGTTATGGGCACGGCGATTTTGGGCATATACGAGTGGCTCGAAATGTGATGATGAAGTGGATTTTGCTTTTCTGAAATGAACTTCGCTAGTCCCAAAAATATGAAAAAAGGAAGATAGGAATGAAGCCCATCAACCCCAAAAAGGTTTTGTACGCCGTAAGCAATGAGGAGTGCGATGAGAAGCGGTTCAC
>JBBTWV010000011.1:0-7814 GCA_038062615.1 Patescibacteria group bacterium
ACTGTTCTACCTAAGAAATTTCAAGTAGCCAGCCTCCAGTTAATGCAACAGTGCCTAATTGAAATACTTGATCTGCAAGCCAAAAAATGATATACTCTCACATTAACCCTTGTTATAAAAGGCATGAGCAACTATCCTAAAAAAGGAATGACTTCCTCTACATTACCTCCGGCTGGCGACATCTCTACGACTGTTATGCATGGCGGTATGTTTTCTGTCTCAGGTCCGAAGCCTCAGGCAGCAACTACATATGCTGTTACCGTTCAGTTTAGTAATAAAGAAGATGCCTTTGAATTTGTTGAAGATTTAAAGATGCTTCAAGATCCAGAGGCAAAAGCGTCTTTTGTACAGGCCGATAAAGAGAGCCGGGAGGGTAAGGCAAAACCTATGGATGAACTTTATAAAAAGTATGGAGTTTAAATTTACGTTTCTTCCAGAGTTCTTAAGGTGCCTTGAAAAGCTTCCAAAAAGGAATCAAAAACAAGTGATAAAAAAGATTAAAATGGTCCAGCAAATGCCTGCGGCTAATATTTTTCAACATATTAAACCACTTGTTGTACCTATTGATCTAAAAACACACCGGTTGCGCGTAGGTGAGTATCGGATTTTTATAAGAAGAAACGGAGCTATCTTGGAGTTTCAAAATATTGACATTCGAAAAAACGCTTACAGAAAATAATTGCCGACACACGGTACTCCGGATTGAATGAAAAGTATCCAAATCAGGAATTCACAATCCAGTCCCTGTACCCCGCGCCCAAAACGCTCTATAATACCCCCGCATGCAACTGGGCAAGCATATTCCTGAACAACTGAAACAGCGTATTCGCGCTGCTCTTCCGCAAAAACACGAGCCGTTTTTAAAACGGGTGGTTATGTGGACTTTTCTGGGTGCCATAGCCGCTTTTTTGGCGGGGCTTTTTATTTTTACGCTCGCGATTGTTGTCCTTTCTATTGGCCTGCCCGATGTGCGGGATTTTGATAAGCTCGCGGGCATTGAGTCCACCGTTATTTATGATCGCGACGGGGGAACGCTTTACACCATTCATGGCGAAGAAAATCGCAAGTACGTGCCGTTTGACCAGATCTCTCCCCTACTGCGGAATGCCACTATCTCTATTGAAGACGACGAGTTCTATAGCCACAGCGGATTTGATATTCCCGGTATTACTGCCGGTTTTTTGCATGAAATTTTTGGGATCGGACGGCGCCGCGGTGGCTCTACCATCACCCAGCAGTTGGCCAAAAATGCCTTCCTATCTTCACAACGAAGCTATTTGAGAAAGTTAAAAGAACTCATTTTAGCTATTCGGTTGGAGCGGGCCTACGATAAAAATAAAATTCTTGAGCTCTATTTAAATCGAATTCCGTATGGCAACAATGCGTACGGTGCTGAGATGGCATCCAAGGTGTATTTTGGAAAATCCGCCAAAGATCTTACCTTGGCAGAGAGTGTGATTTTGGCTTCCCTCCCACAAGCACCGACCTATTATTCGCCTTACGGACCGAATGCTTACTCTAAATTAGAACGAGAATTTGATCCTGCGTTGCTCAAAAATAATATGCCAAAAACAGTTTTGGATTTACGCACGGAGGACTACACCACGGGGCTTATTGGTAAGGATATCGAGCTTTCACCAGCGGACCGAATCTATGTCCCCGGGAGGACGGACTTGGTGCTCAGGCGCATGACGGACCTCAATTTTATTACTGAGGAAGAACGCAAAGCTACCATCGCAGAACTTCAACACACAGACTTTAAAAAATACGGTGAGAGGTTCCGTGCCGCGCATTTTATTTTCTATGTGAGATCGCTATTGGAACAGCAGTTTGGCAAAGATGTGGTGGCTCAAGGTGGCTTGCACGTCTACACCACGCTTGATCCAAAACTCCAAGAGACGGCAGAGACTTTGGTCTCTGAGCAGATTAAAAAAGATAAAGATTCGCGCGGGGTTTCTTCGGCAGCGCTCTTTTCTATGGATACCAAGACGGGAGAAATTTTGGCGATGGTAGGGTCACCAGACTACTTTGATACTGCCGGACATGGCAGTGTGAATCATGTTTTTGCTAAGCGCCAACCCGGGTCTTCATTTAAACCGATTGTGTACGCCAAGGCATTTTTGAATCGCTATGCGCCGGCTACGGTTATCTATGACACCCCAACTAATTTTGGAAGCAATTATATTCCGCAAAATTTTGAAGGGCAGTTCCACGGCCCGATGAGTATTCGCAAGGCGCTGGGCCAGTCGCGAAACATTCCGGCGCTGAAGGCTTATTTTATGGCCGGCCAGCAAGAAGAAATTGTGAACCTCGCCACTAAATTGGGCATTACCACGCTGGATCCTAAAGGGAATTATGGGCCACCGCTGGCCATTGGCGCTGGAAACGTGCGCCTGGTGGATATGGTGCAAGCGTTCTCGGCGTTTGCTAATAATGGGATAAAGCGCGACTTCCACACCATTCTTAAAGTGGTGGATCGTGAAGATACGGTGCTGTATGAACGCAAGCCTGAGGACAATAAAAATGAAGAAGTGCTGGATCCACAAGTGGCTTACTTAATAAACAGCGTGCTTTCGGATAAGTCGGTGTACTTAGGAGCAAACCTTAATGTTCCGGGTCACACGACAGCTGCTAAAACGGGGACCAGCAACAAAGAACTTTCACCGGTAAAAATTCTTCCCGGCGATCTTTGGACTATTGGCTACTCTCCTTCCGTGATCACAGGCGTCTGGGCGGGTAATAGTGACGGCAGTGCCACCAAGGTAAATGCTGATGGTTACACCGTCGCGGCACCGATCTGGTCAAAATTCATGACTGCCGCCCTCAAAGAAAAACCTGACGAGTCCTTCCCGGTGCCGCCTGGCATTAAATGGATCACCGTGAGCAAGGCGTCGGGCAAATTGCCAAGCGCGGATACTCCTAAGAATGAAGTGATTTCGGAGGTTTTTGCGAGCTTCTCGGTGCCAACGGAAAGCGACGACATCTACAAACAGCTGGAGGTGAACACGGAGGATAATCTTTTGCCGAACGCCTACACTCCCAAAGATTTTGTAAAAAAACGCCTCTTCATGAATCATCATGACCCTATTAGCGACTTCCCACGGTGGGCTATTGGCATTCGTGACTGGGTAAAAAATGTTCGGTCAAAAAATGCTTCGTACCCGGATTTTCCTCCAACGGAAGAGTCGAAGATGTTCACTGCCGAGACGGCCAAAAAGCAGCCAACGATTCAGATCACCTACCCTTCCACGTTTTCTACGATTTCTGATACCAGTGTGCGTGTGACGGTTTCGGTAAATGCGCCGCATGGCATTGATCGCGTCGTATTTATTTTGGATGATCGCCGCACGCCAAACTCCATCCAGAAAAAAGCGCCGTACATGGGCGTGATCAAGTTCAATAAAAACACCAAAGAGGGCAAGCACATTATTACCGCTAAGGTATACGATAAACTTGGCTATACCGCTGAGGCAAAGATAGAGATCCAGTATCAAAAACCAGCTGAACCTTTGCCTGATGCACCGCCGGAGGACACCACGATACCGGCTGACGAAACTGCGCCCTCGCCTTGAAGTCTGAACATCACACCAGCCGCGGTTGTATTGGCCAAGCGTGCCTCGACGGCTCGCCTGTTATGCTATCATGAAGCCGTTATGAAGCTCAAGAAAGCGCTTATCATCTTTGCCATCCTTACTTTTTTTGTTGGGAATGTTGCTGTTTTTGCCGCAACCAAACCGACCCAAGAAGAGTACGAAGCGGCTGCATCCATCGCCTCCGACGGCATCATCTGCCCAGAGAATTTTGAAGAAGAAGTTCCCGAACAGTGGAAAATTTTAGAGTACGAGTTCCTCAAAAAACCAACGCAACGAATTACCCAAGCTTGCATGGATGGTTCCGGGGCATTTTTATTGAGAGAAGAGCAAACGCCAAATGGGAAAATCGTAAAAGCCGGTATGTTTTTATTCGGAGGAAATTATAAATACCTTGAACGGCGCCAGCATGTATCGGACGTATATTGTGAACTTATTACCGAACCCGACGAAAACAGTCTTTTTCACGTGAAATATCGCTGCTACAACCCAACCGTTGGCTCCGGCACCACGCCCGGAAAGGAGTATTCTTTCAGCATACGCAGTGGCAAAACCTACTTTCGGACTTGCACCGTAACGTTTGATGACGGCGTGAAATTTTCTTGCGGAAGCTGGAAACTGTTAAAAGCTTCGCGTCTAAAATAAACCGTTCGCTTCCGAACCAGCCCTCAATTGATAAAGGGCAACTTCATTTATGCTCTTGTACATCCTGCTCACTTTCATGACAGTGAGCGTTCACAGCATGTACAAGGCGTAAATTTGTTGCCTGTGGTCGGGGTGCTGGGAATTGAACCCAGTCTACAAGACCCCCAGCCTTGTGTACTAACCGGTATACTACACCCCGTTGATTTCATATGGACAGCCGATATAGTCTTGTCCGAGGGCCAGAAAAAAGCAATAGAAGACTGAGGATGTGATAAACTCGGCAGGTGAAAACAGACATGCCCATTATTTATGAAGACGACTTTCTTTTGGCTATAAATAAGCCTGCGCGTCTGGCAAGCGTTCCTGGAAAAGAGATTCCGCTGCACCAAACGGCGCTTGGACTGGCACAGGCAGCGTGTGCCGAACAAGGCTTCACACCTTACCTTTTGCATCGCCTGGACATGGAAACTTCCGGTGTTTTGCTCTTTGGAAAACATGAGCGCGACCGGCAAGCGCTCACCGCCATTCTTGGGAATCGCCAGACAAAAAAAACATACATGGCCTTGGTACGCGGCGCTCCGCACGGAAAAGTTATTTCCACCAAGCTGCGTGCACGTAGCACGGGCGAGCTTATTTCGGCTGAGACCACCTACCGAGTGCTTCAGATATTCCACGCACCACATCCTCTTTGCGCCCTTGTAGAAGCCAACATCTCAACTGGCCGCAAGCATCAGATCCGCCAGCATTTTGCCAAAATCAGCCATCCGGTCATTATGGATAGCCGGTATGGAGACTTCCATTTTAACCGTAAATTCAGAATTCACTACCGCATTGGCCGGCAGTTTTTACACGCCGCCGAAATCAGTTTCATGCATCCTCTCCTTCAAAAACAAATTAAAATTCAGGCTCCACTGCCTCGTGATTTACAAAGTGTTTTAAAAAGGCTAAGTTCCCGATGATGAAGGTGCGAATATTTTTTGCTTTTGTTCTTGCCGGCGCCTCTGTGGCGCTTTTAGCCTTCGCCCTCAGCCAAGCACCGCAAGAAATCGCCGTAGCGCTTCCGCTCGCCACAAATGCCACTTCTCTGGCACTCCCGCCGCTTCCCGAGCCTGCCGGGCAAGCACCCGCCATACAAGCCAAAGCCATCTGGGTCCCCATTTTGGTGTATCACCACATCGGCAAAGCACCCGAGAATAAAACCAGCGCCTATAAAAGTTTTTTTATTGAATCCGCGTGGTTTGAAAAACATCTGCAATATCTGCAGGAAAATGGTTTTACCACAATCCATTTTTCAGACGTAGCCGATTATTTTGAAAGCGGGCAACCACTTCCTCCTCGCCCGGTGATCGTTAGTTTTGATGATGGCTGGACAAACTTTTACGCGAACGCCTTCCCAATTCTCAAAAAATACAACATGACGGCCACGTCTTTTGTGATTTCCAATTTAGTGGGCCACAGCTTGCACATGAGCTGGGACCAAATTAAGGAGTTGCGCGATAGCGGCATGGAAATTGGCTCGCATACGCTGTGGCACCCTTACCTCACCAAGTCCAAGAAGGCAAAAGCGGAAATTGAGGATTCTAAAAAGAAGCTAGAGGAAGAGCTTGGCATCCCCATCACCACGTTTGCCTATCCTTTTGGTGATTACAATGAGCAGATCGAAAAAATGGTGGCAGATGCCGGATACACGACCGCACGGTTGTTCTCTACCGGCAACGGAATCTCGCAGGAAAATATTTTTCGTATTCCAGTGGTGCGCGTCTACGCCAACGTAAGCTTGGAGCGCTGGAAAAAGCAGCTCTACCCGGACGAAAAGTGGATACAGGAAAACAGTCAATGATAGCACAAAAAATAGATTGCTTCGCCTGTGGCTCGCAATGACACTAGGCCCTCTCTACGTACTCGCCGGTCTCCGTATTAATGCGTACCGACTCCCCTTCTGAAATAAAAAGCGGCACCTGCACCACGATTCCGGTTTCGAGCGTTGCGGGCTTGGTTCCACCCTGCGCCGTGTTACCGCGCACACCAGGAGTGGTGTTCACGACTTTCAGAGAAACTTTCGGGGGCAACTCTACTCCAATGGCTCGGCCTTCGTATCTTGTTACGTTGGCGTCTTCCCCTTCCTTCAAAAAATTCACCGCTGAGCCCAGCCCTTCAATCGAAATAGGAAACTGATCAAACGTAATAGAGTCCATAAAATAGGCGTTGTCGGCATCCTTATACATAAATTGCGCTCGCACTTTTTCAATTTCCACGAGTTCAAAATCCTCACCGGCAATAAAAGTTTTCTCTAAAACTTTTCCGCTCATCACCCCTCTCATCTTGGTACGCATGACCGGTTTGCGTTGCGCCGTACGCATAAAACTGTTCGTGAGAATCACGAACGGTTCACCTCCCATATTCACCAATCTGCCGACTTTTAAATCTGTTATTGACTGTGCCATGAGATGAGTTTACTCAAAAGGGCTAGCACGGTCAACCAGGCAAAAGCCCATCTTAAAAGCATGTTTTCACAGCTACAAGAATGAGATAAACTGTGTCTATGAAAGGGGCAACGCGTTTTCTGTTTTTTGGCATCGGACTGGCACTGGCGGTAACCGCTGGATTTTTTGTTTTTCTGTGGCAGAGGCCGGACTTTTTTGCGCTGACTTCGGAATCCCAAAAAATATTCCCCGGACCTTTTCCTATCGCCACCAAATTTGATGGCATACTTCCCCAAGAATCAGGACAGCTTACCCTCCCGCCGCTGGGCGTGATGCTGGAAAATGAAATCATGGCGAGACCGTGGCAAAAAGGATTAGCGAAGGCTGATATTGTTTATGAAGCCCCCACGGAGGGTGGCATTACGCGATTTTTGGCGATTTTCTTCCCCGGAAATTATCCTGAGAAAATGGGCCCGATTCGCAGCGCAAGGTCGTATTATTTGGACTGGGCGCGCGAATACAATGCAGTTTATGCACATGTGGGCGGGCATGAAGATGTTTTAGCGCGGCTGATGCGCGAGCCGGTTTATAACGCGGATCAGTTTTTATATGACGCATATTTTCGGCGTGAGAATGTAGGCAAAACAGCGCTGGAACACACGATGTTTTCTACCGGCGAAAAAATGGAGAAGCTCATCCGCGATAAAAAATGGACATGGAACGTGCCTGTCTATGCATCCGAAAAAACAGAATTTTCAAAAATCACCTTGGCCAGTTTTCCACCGGCACAAAATATCGCCATTAATTTTGGATATCCTACCTACAATGTTTCGTACCAGTACGACCCGGTAGCGAATCGCTACTTGCGATTCTTGGCTAAAAAACCGCATATGGATCACCTCCATGAAGAGCAGATCGCACCGGCCATTGTGGTAATTCAAAAGCTTAAATCGTGGAGTAACGGCGATATAGCAGGCACTATTTCTATGCAGACTATTGGCGAGGGCGAGGCGGCGGTTTTTGAAGGAGGACGAATGATTGAGGCCCGCTGGAAAAAAGATTCACTCACGGGTCCTACCAAGTTTTTTGACACAAAAAACGGCGGCGAAATTCCTTTTCCAAACTCACCCATTTGGATAGAAGCGCTTGGAAGTAC
>JBBTWV010000012.1:0-53184 GCA_038062615.1 Patescibacteria group bacterium
CTGCGGGAGGAGCAGTAATGAGTGCGACACAAGGTCTTCAAAATGTGGGTGATGCCGTCATGATGAAATATGACGAACGAAAAGGTGGTGATGGCGGAGATAAAAGCGGCGGAGACGCGCCAAGCAGTGCAGGAAATGGCAATCATAAGGATTAGGGTTGCGCTCTTCGAGCGCAGGTTATTTCTTAGGCCGCCCCCGCTTTGGGACGTCATCGAACCTTATGGACATGCTGAAAAACAGATTATTGAAGCGAGCTTTTTGTATTTTGAGCGAAAACGCCGAAGCGCGAAAAAGGCGTATCAGGTTAGATACGACTTTGAGCGATGAGACGTTTGTAGCCAAAATACAAAAAGCGTAGCTTGTAAGATGTTTTTCAGCATGTCCATAGCCTGACCTCGCTGAGGCTCGGCCTGAGGTATAATGTTGGGGCTTTATGCTCCAATACCTGGTTGAGAAATTTACCACCCATCAAAAGAAAATTGATGAGTGGTTCAGCAATATGGAAGAAAAAATCGGTGGGGATCCGGTGTACGCTTCCGTAGATTTACGTAACGCGGGTTACAAAATTGCGCCGGTGGATACGAATATTTTTCCTGGCGGATTTAATAATCTATGTCCAAGCTCACAGCGTGAAGCGGGAAAACTTTTCCGCGAATATATTCAAAAATACTATGCGGAGGCAAGGCGCATAGCCATCCTGGCAGAAGAACACACCCGTAATTTGTACTATTTTGAAAATCTTTATCATCTCTCTTCGCTCATCAAAGCGGAAGGATTCGAGGTGGAAATTGCCAGCCTCTCAGCAGATCTTCCGCAGGATAAAAATGAATTTGCGACTGCAGAAAAAAATACCATCACGATATGGAAGGCCAGCGTGCTGAATAATATTTTTAAAATATCTCCATTCTCGCCCGATCTCATCCTCGTAAATAATGATTTTTCTGGTGGTGTTCCAGATGCGATCAAAAATATGGTTGCCCCGACGTCAGGTCGGGGCAGTAATAGCTTAGCCTCGCCACGGCTCGGCCTTATTGTTCAACCTATGGTGCCAACGCCACTTATAGGCTGGCACGCCAGACGGAAGAGTGACCACTTTAGCTGTTATCAGAGCCTTTCGCATGAGTTCGCGAAGCTGATTGATATTGATCCGTGGATTATTTTTGCGCCGTTTAGTGGAGTGGATGAAATTGACTTTGGCGACTCCCAAAGTATGGAAAAACTCGCCGCTAAAGTGGATGAGGTTATAAAAGAAATTCAGCCTAAATATAAAGAGTACAAAATTCCACATGAACCTTTTGTGTTTGTAAAAAATGATGCGGGAACTTACGGCATGGCGGTTATGACGGCAAAATCAGGAGATGAACTTTTACATCTCAATAAAAAAGCGCGAAACGAAATGAAAGTTGGAAAAGGTAAACGGCTCGTCACGGAAGTAATTATTCAAGAAGGCATCCCTACCATTGACCGTTTTAAAGGGCTTACTGCCGAGCCCGTCATTTACCTGGTGAACAACCAGGTCTCTGGAGCTTTTTTTAGGCTCAACGAAAACGCTGATGACCGCAGCAACCTCAACCAGCCGGGAATGAAATTTGCAAAATTATGTTTCCACGAGATGATGGGCTACTCCAGCGAATATAATGGCGAGTGCGACCTAGAATGTTTAGGTATGGTATACAAGAACATAGCTCGAATTGCTTCCTTGGCAGCGGGATGCGAAATTCGTCAGCTGGAAAAGGTTGCGCCATCCGGGCGCATTATTGCTCTTAGCCTCGCTGAGGCTCGGCCTGAAAGCCAAAAAACTTAATCGCCAAAGATATGTACGCCAACCTTCTTTTCATTATTGACCCCCTGGAAACGCTCCATTTGGAGACCGACACCACATTTGCCATTATGGCCGAAGCGCATAAGCGGGGCCACCATGTGTGGACGGCAACGTCGGATGAGTTGTATATGGATGACCCGACCTCACGGCGTGGCAGTAATGGCTTAGCCTCGCCACGGCTCGGCCTGATCAGTGCTCAAGTTCCATGCGGACATGTGACGCAGATTTTTATTAAAAATAGGTCCTGGAAAAATGGAAATCAAAAAGATGCGCCGCTGGAGTCCTTCCCTGTCATCATGATGCGTAAAGATCCGCCTTTTTCCGGCGATTACATTTTGGCTACTTCCCTGCTCTCACTCGTGGATCCTCAAAAAACATTTATCATAAATAATCCTGCCGCACTGCGAAACTTCAATGAAAAACTAGGGATTTTCCAGTTTCCGCAATTTATTCCAGAAACCATTGTCAGCAAGAAGAATGCAGACTTTAATAGATTTTTGAAGAAACACAAAAAGATCGTCCTCAAGCCGCTTGAAGGTTTTGCAGGGCATGAAATTATTATACTGAGCGCCAATGACAAAAATAAGAACTCACTTTTTGAGATGCTCACCAAACACGAAAAACGTTATTTGATGGCGCAAAAATATCTACCTGCCGTAGAAAAAGGCGATAAGCGCATTCTCATTTTGGATGGTGAGATACTGGGTCAGCAAAATCGTATAGCTGCAAAAGATGATCACCGCAGCAATATTTCCGCTGGAGGGTCTTCACACCGAACCCAGCTGAGTGCACACGAACGAGAAGTTGCCCAAACCGTTGGCCAAGCCCTAAAAGATCAAGGCATCTACTTTGCCGGTTTGGATTTAATTGGTGGATGCATTACGGAAATTAATGTTACCAGCCCCACCGGCTTAGTAAAAATAAACGAGCATGAGGGTGCCCATTTAGAGAAGAAAGTGGTAGACTTCCTAGAAAAATATCTATGAACAAGTACCTCTCTATTCTTCGCTTGGGCTGGCTGGACGCAATGGAGTTCCGCACCGAATTTTTTGTAAGCATCGCGGGATGGAGCATCCGGCTCTTCATTGCCGTTTTTTTGTGGCTTGCGGTAGCCTCTGCACGCGGTGGCACCATCGGTAGCTATTCCTTCAACTCAATTCTCGTTTATTTTTTCATCGTCCAGACGATTTCAAGTTTCATTTTTTCACGCGTGGGGTTTGAAATGGCCTACGATATTTATCGCGGGGATTTTGCCAACTACATGCTCAAACCGCTCAACTACATTGCCTTTCGGCTCATTTACGAGATGAGCAAAAATGCCCTGCGTACCACCATTTCCGCCGCTATATTCGGGGTTATCCTCTTTGCCGCATTTGGAGGCATCAGCTTGCCGCTTTGGAAAATTCCGCTGGGACTCCTCGCCATGCTGGGAGCCTACGGCGTTAATTCTTGCCTGATCATTATCATTGCCCTCAGCGCTTTTTGGATCACCAATGCCACACGGCTCACTTTTATTTATTTTGGCATTCTCACCACATTCTCTGGCATGCTCTTCCCCATTGATCTTTTCCCGCCAAAATATGCAGCAATTTTTGAGTGGCTACCATTCCCCTATATTTTTTACTTCCCGGCAAAGATCATACAAGCATCGGCATTAACACCGGAGCTTTTGCGCGGATTTATTTTTCAGTGGGGATACACATTGGTGCTTGGACTCATTGTAACTCTCATATACTACCGCGGCATAAAGAGGTTTGAAGCCATCGGACGATAATATTTATCAATGAAAACTCTCAAAATTTTTCTTAAACTGTGCGAACTCAATCTCAAAAAACTCCTCATTTATAGGGCGAGTTTTTTTATCTCACTCGCGCTTATGGGTATGTGGGTAATGGCCTATGTGATTCTCATTGAGGTTATTTTTTATCACACCTCTACGCTGGCGGGGTGGAATAAAGGAAGCGTGCTTTTGGTGATGAGTTTCTATTATTTTGTACAGAATTTAAGCGACATATTTTTCAAAGAAAATTTTGAGCAATTTGGGGATAACCTGCGCCGCGGAGAACTGGATTTTAATATTGTAAAACCAGCTCCTCTCCGGCTTTTAACCTTCTTTCGCGAAATTCGATTTGATCATGCGGCAGGTCTCCTCATTACGAGCGGCCTCTTTACTTACGCATTTAAGAACCTTCCTGCGCCTATTTCGGTAAACCACCTTCTGCTCGGTTTCATCTTTGCGCTGGTATCCGTGGTTCTCTACTTCAGCATGCTTTCTATTATTAGTACCATCACTTTCTGGATTCAAAAAAATGACACGTTTAGTGCGCTTATTTTTAATGTGACGCAGCTCTCAAGGTATCCGCGTCAAATTTATCGCCAAATCGTAGGGAAAATTCTTACTTTTGCCCTTCCGTTAGCCCTTTTAGGCTCACTCCCCGCAGAAGTTGCCGTGCAGTTTGAAAACGGCAGCTTGCCCATCATCTTCATTGGGATTACGATTGGCTTCTACTTCCTGGGTCGGATTTTTTGGGAATATGGCCTCACCAAATACACTTCCGCTAACTAATCCAACAACTCCTACATGCCTTCATTCATCAGCGTTTCTCATCTCAAAAAAGTATTTAAACAGGACAAGCGGCAAGCGGGTTTAATTGGAGCAGTAAAAAGCCTTTTCCATCGTGAAAGCGTGGAAAAAGCCGCAGTGAAAGGCATTTCTTTTGATATTGAAGAAGGTGAATTCGTGGGATTTGTAGGCCCGAACGGCGCCGGCAAGACCACCACTCTCAAAATGCTTTCGGGTATTTTGCATCCCACTTCAGGAGAAGTGAGCGTTATGGGATTCACTCCATGGAAGCGCCAGAGTGAGTTTCAAAAACAGTTTTCGCTGGTTATGGGGCAAAAAAATCAGATGTGGTTTGACTTGCCAGTGGAGGAAAGTTTTGAGTTCAACAGAGCGGTTTATGAAATTCCAAAAGACATTTTTGAAAAACAAAAAAACATTTTGGTGGAACTTTTGGATATCGGCTCGCTTTTAAATACTCAAGTTCGCAAGCTTTCCCTGGGTGAGCGCATGAAGTGCGAACTGGCCACGGCGCTCTTACACAAGCCGCGCGTACTATTCCTGGACGAGCCGACGATTGGCCTGGATGTTATCTCTCAAAAAAATATTCGCGACTTTTTGAGTGAGTATAATCGCACCGAAAAAGCCACCATCATTTTGACTTCCCATTATATGGAAGATATTCGCCGCCTGTGCGAACGGGTGATGATCATTCATCATGGGGAACTTATTTATAACGGCAGCTATCAGCAGCTCCGCGAAAAATACGCCGATACCAAAACCATCGAGTTGGTGTTAAGCGAGCGCGTGACGCAGGATTCACTTTCCAAGTTGGGAACCGTTTCCGATTTTAGAGGGACAATGGCGCGGCTTACGGTACCGCGCGAGCGAGTCACCGAAGTCACCACCGAACTCCTTAAAAACTTCCCCGTAGATGACATTTCTATTCATGAAGAAAGTATGGAAGAAATTGTAAGTGAGATTTTTCAAGAGGCCACGACAAAATAATTTCGCATGAACATAGAACTTATCCATAAATAATCTTTCTACTGCAATGCACAAAATCTTATTTATGGACAAGTTCAACTTCCAAATTTTCAAAAATGATTCAAGCTGCGCAGCACGTACTGGCCGTTTTGAAACGCCTCACGGCTCTTTTGAAACTCCCTGCTTCATGCCCTGCGGCACCAAAGGCGCCGTAAAAACGCTCACGCCCGACGAGCTCAAATCACTCGGCTGTGAAATTATTTTAGGCAACACGTTTCATCTCATGCTGCGGCCCGGCGGTGAACTCGTCCAAAAAATGGGAGGGCTCCAACATTGGACGAAGTGGAACGGCCCCATGCTTACAGACTCCGGCGGCTTCCAAGTTTTTTCATTATTGCATACGCTCGAACCTCACTCAGTCGCCAATCGCGGGGACGCTCTGGCTCCTTCATTCGGTTCTCGCGCTCGCGCTTTGCGCTCGCATGGACTTATAGAAAACATTAACGATGATGGGGTCACTTTTCGATCTCCGATTGACGGCAGCACCCACTACCTTACGCCAGAAAAGGCGATAGAGATTCAAGAACAGCTGGGTGCCGATATTATTATGGCATTTGACCACTGCCCGCCCGGTGATGCCAATTTTGAAGATGCCAAGCGGGCCATGAAACGCACTCACGAGTGGGCAAAGCGCTGTATGAAAGCCAAAACGAGAAGCGACCAAGCGCTCTTTCCTATTATTCAAGGTGGCATTCATACTGAGCTGCGCACCGAATCTGCAAAATTTATGGCGGCGCTGGATAGCCCAGGGATTGCGATTGGTGGCGTGGCCGTTGGCGAACCAAAGCCCTACATGCAAGCCGTTGTGGAGTGCGTCATGCCGCTATTACCAACAAATAAACCGCGGTACCTCATGGGAATTGGCGAACCACTCGACATTCTTGAAAACATTGCACGCGGCGTAGACATGTTTGATTGTGTGGCACCTACGCGTCTGGCGCGCCACGGCAATTTTTGGACTCAATGTGGCCGGCGAAGCATTATGCTCAGTGAATTTACTCAGAGTGAAAAACCCATGGACGAGACTTGCCAGTGTTACACCTGCCAAAGATTCAGCCTCAGCTATTTGCGGCATCTCACTCAAGAAAAAGAAATGCTCTCTTCAAGGCTCCTTACTATTCACAATCTTCATTTCCTGTTAGATTTGATTCGCCAGGCAAGAAGCCATATTCATGGCAGCACCCTCAACCGTTTTATAAAAGAATTTTCCCGAAAATTTCATGAAGAAAAAATCTCCTAAGCCACTGACGAACTTCTTTTTTGAACTTGGTATGCTCAAAAAGATTGAGCACTGTGGAAGCAAGTTTGCCGGCGTCAAACATCCCGACTCCCTTGGCGAGCACACTTGCCGCGCGGCACAAATAGGCTATGCCCTGGCCATTGAAGAAGGTGGCGATCCAGAAAAAGTGGCGGCCATGTGCCTCATGCACGACATGGGAGAAATTCGCGTCGGTGATTCTCATCGCATTGCCGACCGATATTTTGATGTAAAGCCGGCGGAAAAAGAAGCGGTTTTAGAACAAACGCAGCCCCTTCCAACTCATTTACGCGGAGACATTCGCAACATGTGGAAGGAGTTTCATGATCAAAAAACTCGTAACTCACAAATTGCCCGCGATGCCGATTTACTAGAAACCATGTTCCAGGCAAAAGAATATGTGGATACCGGTTACAAGTCCGCAGCAAGATGGCTTGAGAATGGATCAAAATATCTCAAAACGGAGTCCGCCAAGAAGATCTTTAAAGAAATTACCAAAACTGCTTTTAGCGACTGGTGGGACGACCTTAATAAGGTATAATCACGCCATGATTGCCTTTCTTTCTGGCACCGTCCTCAGCAAACAAGACCGAACCCTCGTCCTCAACGTCAACGGCGTGGGATATTTGGTTTTTGCCACCAAAGGACTTTTAGAAAAAACACCAATTGGGCAAGAACTCGCATTACATATTCATACCAACGTGCGAGAGGACGACCTTTCCCTCTATGGATTTTTCACGCATGAGGAATGGCAGTTTTTCCGCTTACTGCTGACGGTTTCTGGCATTGGACCAAAATCTGCACTGGAAATTTTAAACGCGCCGCTCAAAGAAGTCCGCCAGGCTATTGCCAAAAAAGATGAGGTCTTCCTCACCCGGATTCCTGGAATTGGACGCAAGACAGCACAGCGCATGATCGTAGACCTTCAAGGAAAAATTAAAGAAGAAATTTTGGAGGAAAGCACTCAGCCGGGAAGCCATAACGATGACATTGTACAAGCGCTTATCGCACTCGGGTATCATCGTCAGCATGTTCTCCAGGGTCTTAAAAAAATTCCCGCAGAGATCAACAACGAAGAAGCCATCATCAAGTATTTTTTGCAGAACATCTAATGCAGATATCGTACTCACCTCACCCAGCATCATTCAAAGCAGGACTCAAAAAGTTACTGCAGGATTTTCCCAAGCACCGCGCCAGGATAATGGAACGGCCATTCGCACAACTTCCATGGAAAAATTTGGAACCGCTCAAACATCTTAAGGCCAAGCCGACTTTTAAACACATCGCCGTGGTGGGTATGGGAGGCTCCAGCCTTGGCACCAAAGCCCTTGCACAAGCCCTTCAAGGCGAGTCCTTGGTTTTCCTGGATAATATTCATCCCGATTTTATTTCGCAAAAATTAGCACAACTGGATCTCAAAAAAACGCTCTTTTTGCTTATGAGCAAATCAGGCGAAACCATCGAAGTGCTTTCTTTAGCCAAAGTTTTGCTCTCAAAAATTTCCTCCTCAAAAAATTTCTTAGCCATCACCGATAATAAAGGAAGTTCCCTTGGAAAATTGGCTCAACAAAAAAAAATTCCTATTTTCCAGTCAGACGCCGATATTCCCGGAAGATTTTCTGTTCTTTCTCTTGTAGGTCTTTTGCCAGCCGCGCTTGCCGGCTTGCCGTTCCAAGAAATTCTTAATGGCGCACAAAAAGCATCCTGGACTAAAGCGTACCTGTTGGCATGCCACCAGTACCTGCATTTCATGAATCACAAAAATATTTCGGTTATTTTTCCTTATCATGAATTTCTTTCTGATGCCGCCGACTGGTACATTCAGTTACTTGCCGAAAGCATTGGAAAGTCAAAAAAGATCGGAGTCACCCCCACCAAAGCGCTGGGGGTTAAAGATCAGCACTCACAACTCCAACTTTTTTTGGATGGTCCTGAGGATAAATTTTTTATTTTTGTAAGACCTCAAAATGGACATTCTGATCATAAAATTCCAGGTAAAAAATATAGTTTAGGAAAACTCTTCAATGCGGAATACCTAGGGGTTAAACAGGCCTTCCTTAAGCGGAAAAAACCATTTTGCGAGCTCAATCTAGAGGCTCTCTCACCCGCCGCCGTAGGGGAAATGCTCTTCTTTTTAGAGCTGGAAGTCGGATTTTTGGGTCAGATGTTCGGCGTAAATTTTGAAAATCAACCGGCGGTGGAACTGAGCAAAAAAATAACAAAAACATTACTCTCATAGAGCTCTACCATGGGTTTGTAGAAAAGCAAAATGCTGTTGTTAGTTTTAAACAACAGCTGACACTAGTGACACATTTACCCTTTTATGAAGCCAAAATATTACCCATCTTGAAAACGAAGACACGAATTTGACTACGGCACAACAGCTGGTATGATGAAAAAAATATTTAATGACAAAAATTTATGACGCAAGATGGAACACAAATCGTCGGGACACTTCCCGAAATGAAGGACCTGGTGAATAATTTACTTATACTTCTCTCCCCCAAAGAAAAACATATTATTGAAAATCGCTATAGTCTCAATGAGCGCCCGCACGCCACCCTGGAAAAAATCGGCCGGGAATTTGGCGTAACTCGCGAGCGTATTCGTCAGATTGAAAAAAATGCCCTCAAGAAGCTTTCACGCAACATCGTAAACACTCGCCTCCACAATTTTAACCAGTTTGCCAGCACAATCATCCAAAAATACGAGGGCGTGGTCTTGGAGGATAAAATCGTAAGTGAAATTTTAGCTCTTGTAAGCGATCCTAAAACAGTAGACGCATCTGCCATCAAGCTTTCTATTGAGCTCGATGCCAATCTTGAGCGAGTTCCCAACACCATTCACTATCAGCCTTATTTCAAGCTCAAGACCATGGAGCGCAAAGAGATCATGAATCTTTGCGACAAAACGATTCGTTATCTTGCTGATAAAAACGAAGTAAAAGATGTGGATGAGGTTATTGCCGCCCTGGAAAAAGATACGGGTAAGAAATGGAGTCGCGCTTTTGTGCTTTCTTGCTTAGAGCTGGATCGTCGCTTAAAAGTAGTCAAAAAAGGTATTGGACTGGCCACTTGGCGGCACATTAACCCCCGCACGTTGCGAGACAAAATTCTCTACATTCTCAATGAGATCCAAAAACCGCTGCACTATGTAGAAATTGCTAACCGCATCGCGCAGGCCAATTTTGATAGAAAAGTTATTAATGTTCAGGCCGTTCATAACGAACTCATAAGAGATAATTCTTTTGTGCTCATTGGACGTGGTATCTACGCGCTTCGCAAATGGGGCTACAACGATGGAACCGTAGCCGAGGTCATTGGATCTATTTTGCGCGAAAAAGGTCCACTTAACCGCGAAGACATCATTACCGAGGTCATGAAAAAACGCCAAGTAAAACGCATCACCATCCTCCTCAACCTCAAAAACAAGCCGATGTTTGAGAGAGTGGGACGTGATACGTATGCGGTAAAGGCGTAGATCTTACAAGGATTTTAATCGTGTAGGTTTTTTAGTTATGTTCGCTATAATAGCCACCATGGGCGCTTACTCAGCTGGGGCGCCTGCGGCTCTACAAAAGCGCGTCGCGAGATGCGAGATGGTAAAACAACAGGTTATACCAGGATATTAAATTTTCGGGCGCTTAGCTCAGCTGGTTAGAGCGCGTCGTTTACACCGACGAGGCCGGGGGTTCGAACCCCTCAGCGCCCACCAAAATATATCTATGGCACTTACCTACTCTCAAAATATTCCTTTTGGGCAAAAAGCACCGGATTTTTCACTGCCTGGTATTGATGGCAAAACATACACGCTTGCTCATTTTAAAAACAAAAAAGCGCTGGTTATTATTTTTATGTGTAATCACTGCCCGTATGTTCAGGCTTGCTGGACTCGCCTCATCACAATTCAAAAAGAATTTGGACCAAAAGGAGTCCAGCTCGTCGGAATCAATTCTAATGATGAAACTGCCTACCCCGATGACAGCTTTGAAAAAATGAAGGAGTTTGCCAAACAAAAAGGCCAAAACTTCCCTTACTTGAGGGATGCATCGCAGGAAGTGGCAAAAAAATATAGCGCCGTCTGCACTCCAGATATTTTTGTATACGATGAAAACCTTGGGCTCGCTTATCACGGCCGCCTGGATGACAACTGGCAGGATGAGGCAAAAGTTACCAAGCATGAACTGGCCGAAGCCCTAGAAGCCCTTGCACAAGGCAAAAAACCATCACCGAATCAAAATCCATCCATGGGATGTTCCATTAAATGGATTCATTCGTAAGTTTTTGGCAGTAGATCCATAGTTTCCAACGCCTCCATCACTTTAGCGTGAATATTTAAGTTAAAACGGCTTCGGGAAGTTTAGCCTAAAGCTGGCCCAAGAGATCGCGAGCCTGTAATAAAAGCTCGTTGTAGCGTATTTGTTCGCCCGCCAAACGATGAGTAATAGGGCCCTCCGTATCCGCAACCCACGGCGGCAAGTTCGCTATGTGCTCCAAAAGTGCTTTGTCTTTTTTAACCGTCTCATTCACTAAAAGATTCCCAAGAAGCTCTGTACTCATATAACGTTTTGGAGAAGCCATCCACCATAACGCCTCATTGGAAGCATCGGGGTCTTTTGCCAAAATATTCTGGAATGGACTCACCGTGTAATAAGAATGCTTGCCCCTCTTTTCCAGCTTTTTAAAAAACACGCTGCTCATAATATATTCATCAGAACTGTCAAAATCATAGACACCAAGCTTGGTAATTTGCTCATGGCTCAGTTGCCCTCCATCAAAATCAATCCAGCCTATTTTTCCTTTATGCTCAATTCCCAATGCTTGGTTATACATACAACCCTCTTCGCAATCTTCAGGCTTGCCAAAACGGACTTGGAATATTTTTACTTTCTCTTTCTGGCCAATAAATTTAAATCTTATTCTCTTGCTCAGTAAAGGCAAATTGGCCGATTTTATAAAAGAGCGGATATTATTTGGTGCAGAGGTAGAAGCATGTACATCAAACTGGAAAACCAACAAACAGAGAAAGGCCGCATGAATGAGTATAATTTTTTTCAGCATATATATGGTGCCCTGGGGGAGACTCGAACTCCCAAGCCTTTCGGCATACGCTCCTGAAGCGTACGCGTATACCAATTCCGCCACCAGGGCACGCTGAAAGCATAAAGAAGCACTCTCCAAGAAGCAAGCAACTGCTTGTTACGGTAAAAATCGTAAATTATCAATGTCCGTCACCGCACCATACCCCCTCAACATTCCTTCCATTCGCGATCGATACACTCCATTGAGTACAGCTTCTTCACGTTTTCCTGCAGCAACATTAGTATCCGTATCATAGAGAGGAAGATACTTGAGTCTTATCTCCTGCGCCTTATCCTCATAAAAAACAAAAAGTTCATCAATATTTTTGGTAAGTTCGGCCATTTTATAAGGTTCGACCCCGGTAATAACAACATTGCGAACTTCGCCATCTCGATAGGCTCGCAACTGCACGCGAACCGTTCCTGCATTGGTATCAGCAAACACGAGTGCGCTCACGATAGAAGCTCCTCCGGAAATATGCAGACAAAGCTTTTGCTCAACGACTCCCCACTCGGCGCCATAAGCCTTAGCCTGCATGAATTGTTCAAATTTACTCGGTTTAAGCAGATCTCTTTTTACGCCTTTTTGCTCGTCTTGGTTCCTTTTCTGCACCTCTCTCTCTAACTCTCGGAAATAAGATTGACGAAATCCTGGGATCTGAGTTTTTAAACATTTAAAAACATCATTGAGTAAGGCTCGCTCTGCTTCTAAAGGAGTAATATGATCCGGTCCAGATGCTTGCCAACGCTCCAAAGCATCTCTCAAGGATTTTTGAGCCTGAGCTCTTGTTCCATCTACTTCAGTATGAGAGTCAGGAGTCGGAGACAAAACTGGTTTGTCTTCTGCATCGTCAACACAAGAGTCAAGACAGCGTGGATATAGAGCGGCCGCTCCAAGCGCTAAAACCACTACAGCAGCCAATCGAGAATTTCTTGATGGAGATTCCGACATAGAGCTTTATCTACGCCTTTTTGGCATTTTTGTCAATTTCTGACCTGTCAAAATTTGCCAAATTATGGAAAATCTATAGTCTTAAGCCTCCTTCCTGTATCACGTATCGTTCCGTATTTCCCTAACTGTGCGGCTCTTTGATCTTTTTGGCGTTCGGTTAATTGGCGTCTTTCATCAAGCATTCGCTCATCATCGTCTTCATAACGATCAGGACGATATTTACGCTCAAGTTCCGAATTTTCCCAATCAAACTGGGCCTCAAGAGTTTCATTCTCCTGGATTAATTCAGCAATGCGATAAGGTTCCACATGAGAAACTTCCAAATTATCTGAGACTTTGACCCGAACGGTCCCATGAGAAATTTCCGGATGTATATTCGCCCGCCATTTCCCACCGCGCTCCACATTAATACACCAATCAGGATTTTTCTTTCCCTTAGAATGTGGCGGAAGAATCCTGGCTGCGTACATATTCATCTCTTTCTCCTTTTTTTGTGCTTCTCTATATTCTGGACTATCAAAGCTGTCGCCCATTTTTGACCACACCGCCTCAACAAGTTCATGATAGGACTCATCATAATCTGGCAGTTCTTTTTTAATAATTTCTAAAGCATCTTTGAGCAACGATTGTTTTGCTTCCTCGTCAGTGTTTTCTTTGCCACCAGAGCCAGCTGGCGCAGCGGCAGCCGGAGCCGGAGAAACTATTCCCGGAACAACTTCAGTCACCTCCTTGCGAGCCTTATCTTTTGTGGCAGCAACTTTTGCAGCGACCTCAGGCAAGTCAGCCCCACTTTCTGAAGAGTGAAGTGCAGCACTCGCTAACCCCAAAGCAGCAGCTACCGCCACTAATGCCGCTACCCTTCTTTTTGGTGTTTCGCCCATATAATTACTATTTTACATCCACTTCCACGCATCAATCTCATCCATGTCTCGTCCATATTTTAGAATGAATTTTTGATGCTGGGTAAGTTTTCGCTCAAATTTCGCCAACAATTTTGGCGCTAATTTTGCAACTTTCTCATTAACCTTGGCGCCTTTGATAAGAGCATCCATCACCAAATGAAAGCGGCTTGTTTCATTGCGCACATGCATATCAAACGGAGTCGTGGTCGTCCCCTCTTCTTTGTAACCATGAAGAGAAAAACGCTGTGCAGCAGGATGACCAAAAACGAGTTTTTTTATGACGTCTGGATATCCATGGAAGTTAAAGATAATCGGTTTGTCGCTGGTGAAAAATTTCTCAAACTGCTTGCTACTCAAACGCAACGGATGCCTTTCATCACCAATTCCCAAACTGGTTAATTCGGAAACATTTACATAGCGCACATTCAGTTCCGGAACTTCTTCTTTCAAAATTGATATCGCGGCCATCGCCTCCACGGTCATGTGATCGCCGGCGCTGGCAATAACCACATCAGGATTTTGGCTTCCAGGATGCGCCCAGTCCCAAACGCCAACTCCCAACTTGAGTTGTTTTTTAGCTTCATCCAAGGTGAGCCACTGCGGCATTGGGTTTTTGCCGACGACCATGACATTGATGCTATTTTTGCGATTGAAACAGTCTTGGAGGGTGACCAAAAAACTATTGGCATCCGGCGGAAAGTACACACTGCAGAACTCACCATGCTTCTCCAAAACATTACTTACAAAACTTGGATTTTGATGCGAGAAGCCGTTATGTTCTTGCCTCCAACCAAGACTCGTAAGCAAATAGTTGAGCGACGAGATTGGTTTTCTCCAAGCCACTTTTAATGACTGCTTCACAAACTTGGCGAACTGGTCCACCATGCTGGCAACAATCATGGCAAAAGCCTCGTATGTGGCAAACATTCCATGACGGCCAGTGAGCAAGTATCCCTGCAGCCAGCCTTGAAGGTTGTGTTCGCTGAGGACTTCCATCACGCGTCCATCGGCCGCCATATTTTCGTCATAATCCTTAAGCGGCCACATAAAAGCTCGTCCCGTAACCTCAAAAAGCGACTGCATTTTATTTGATTCTGTTTCATCAGGACAAAAGAATCGGAAATTTTTGGCGTCAGCATTTTCTTTAAAAATATCGCGAATAAACTGCGCACCAACTTCGGTATTTGATTTCTGTTCGCTGCCACGTTTTTTAATGGCCACTTCATATTTATGGAGATTCGGCAGAGTGAGTTTTTTACGCATATTGCCGCCGATGGCATGTTTGTTGTGTCCCATGCGCAGTGATCCTTGCGGCACAAACTCCAAAACTTCCGGCAACGGCCGCCCTTTGAAATCAACAAGCTCTTCCACATGATAATGACTCAACCACTCTTCCAAAAGTGCAAACGTTTTTGGGTTGGTTTTAGGGTCCGTCAGCGGAATTCCATGAGAGCGGAAGTTGCCTTCCACCTTATGTCCATAAGCTTCTTTTACGCCCGTCCAGCCTTTTAAACTGCGCAAAACAATCATCGGCCACTTGGGTGCTAAAACTTTTTTACCGCTACGTGCACGCTTTTGTATCCCAACAATGGTGTCATACGCCCAGCTCATAGCCTCTGCCATTTTTTGATGAAGGTGAGCGCCAGAAACAATATGCGGCTCATATCCAAATCCCTTAAAAAGATTCATGAGTTCTTCATCGCGCATGGCGCCATACATTGTTGGGCCAGAAATTTTATAACCGTTGTCATGCAAAATGGGCAACACCGCACCCGACTCTGCAGGATTTAAAAACTTATTGCTCTGCCAAGAAGCCGCCAAAGGACCAGTCTCAGCTTCACCATCGCCCACCACGCAAACCGCAAGCAGATCAGGGTTATCCATCACCGCACCGTAAGCCGTAGAGAGGCTATACCCCAGTTCGCCACCTTCTAAAATAGTTCCCGGCGTTCCTGGATTTAAGTGGCTGGGCAAGCCACCCGGCCAGCTAAAATTTTTGATGAGTGCGCCACTGCCTTTGGCATCGCGCGAGTACTGCTCATAAAAATCGCCCATGGTTCCTTCAGCAAATAAATTGGAGAGAACTCCCGGCGCACCATGTCCAGGACCAGAAATAAAAAGAGCACTCACGCCGCGCCTACAAATAAGGTAATTGGCATGCGCATAAATAAAATTTTGCCCGGGAACCGTCCCCCAGTGCCCCAAAATTCGATCTTTAATATCTTCTTTTTTAAGAGGACGCTTCAGCAAAAAATTATCTTTCAAATAAAGCTGAGCGGCGCTCAAATAATCAGTATAGCGGAGATATTTTTCAAACCAAGAAAGTTCCTGTTTGGTGAGAATGGTTTTCATTCAGTGAGTTGGGGAGGAAGTTCAAAATAATTTTTTACGACGAGCGAGGCACCGGCTTTTAAAAGTTCTTCCCGCGGCGTACTTGTTTCAAAAGCGATGCAACGAATGCCTGCCGCTTTGGCTGCCGTAACGCCATTAATGGCATCCTCCAAAACAAAACACTCGTCATGATGACACCCAATGCGCCGAGCCGCTTCAATAAAAACATCCGGGAAAGGCTTTCCGCGAGCTACCTCGCTAATAGAAAGAATTTCTGGAAAATACGATTCCAACCCTGCTTTTTGGAGCATCATTCGTACCGCTGGAAGATTGCTATTCCCCGTAGCAATAATTTTTTTGAGTCCTAATTCATGAACTTTTTTTATAAATTCCAAAGCACCCGGAACGATCTCAATTTTGGAATCTTGAACAATTTTTGTATACAACTCATGCTTTCGGGCCACACACTGGTCTAACTCTTGAGGAGAAATCGTTTTACCATGCTCTGCAAAAACTGCCGAAAAAATGGTCTTAGACCCTGAACCCGCATATTTTTTCATCTGTTCCTCATACGAATATGAGAGACCATACGGCTTCAGCACTTTCTGATAAGCATCATAGTGCAACCTCTCGGTAAGAGTAATCGTCCCGTCCATGTCGAAGATGATTCCTTTGAGCATAATATATTGAGATTCGGCCTGGTGTTTTGAATTGTTAAATTATACCATATAATTGATGAATTCGCAAAAGTTCCAGCAGATCAAAGTCGTGATTTTAGGAGGAGGATTTGCCGGCATTGCCGCCACTCTTTCTCTGTACAAAGAGCTCCAATGCCGCAAAGACGTCTCAATACAGCTTATTGATGAGCGAAATGTGCACATTTACACGCCGGACCTTTATGAAATTTCGACGACTTTCAATGAAAAAATCACCGCGGAATGTCTCACGCAGTTGAAAGACACGGTCGCCATCCCCTTCTCTAAAATTATCCGCGATCGCCAGATTGATTTTCTCCGCGATCGTGTCATCAGAATAAATCCCAAAAATAAAACGGTAGAGCTCAAAAATGCCGGCAGTATTCCTTTTGATTATTTGATTATTACACTGGGAAGTGTGGTGAATTATTATGATATTCCCGGCCTGCGCGAGAGATCATATCCGCTTAAAACGCTTACCGACGCGCTTGCCATCAACTGTCACTTGGATGTTTTTTTTCAATCTCAATGGAGAAAGAAGGAACAAAAGCCGGTGTCAATTCTTGTTGGAGGTGGCGGAGCGACGGGAACAGAATTTGCCTGTGAACTGAGCGGAGATATAAACCAACTCTGCAAAAAATACCATTACCCACGCAATCTCGTTGGAATTACCATAATCGAAGCGGAAAAACGACTTGCGGGACAAGATGAAAAAACTACGGGTATTGTTCTCAAGAGGTTAATGCAGCGCGGAATTCAGACGCATTTAGAGACCTTTATTCGGGAAGTTACAGAGAAAAACGTAATAACAGAGACGACGAGGGGGAAAAAAGGATCCATGCCCATGGACATTCTCATTTGGACGGGTGGCGTACAGCCAAGTCCCATTATAAAAGAAAGTTTCATTCAAGTTACCAAAAATGGCGCTTTACCGGTAAATAATTTTCTGCAGTACCGCGACTATCCTTCTATTTTTGCGGCCGGAGATAACGCTACTTTTATTGACAGCGTAAGCCAAAAAGCAGCCCCCATGCTGGCGCAAGTAGCGGCGGCGCAAGGAAAAGTGTTAGGGGAAATGTGGCGGCAGAGATTCAAAAAAAAGCAAAAAAAGAATACGAGCTCAAACTCAAAGGCATTATTATTCCACTCGGGGGCAAGTACGCGATTTTAAAAATTGGACAGGGCAAAAATGGACTGGTTCTTAAAGGTTTTCTGATGTGGGTTCTACGACGATTTGTAGACTTAGGATATGCACTGAGCATTCTCCCTTTTCGTTATGCTCTCAAGAAATGGATTCATGATACGCATATTTTTGTACGCAATGATTAAGTCTCTTCCCAAAATAGGTGGACACGTTTCTGCAGCAGGAGGCTTGGTGAATGCCATAAAAAATGCCCAGCGAATTGGCGCGCTGTGCATACAAATTTTTGGCGCCTCACCACGGCAGTGGTTGGCAAAAATGCCCCTTGAGGCAGATATTGCTACCTACCAAAAAGCGCTTCACGAAAGCAAAATCGGCCCGGTATTTTTACACGCCGCGTACTTGGTAAATCTTGGAAGTCCCTCTCCTGATCAACAAAAAAAGGCGATTCAGTCCCTTACGGAGCATTTGCAAATTGTAGAAAAAATCGGGGCGCAAGGACTCATTTTTCATCTTGGTTCTTATAATGGAACGACCCGGGAGCTGGCTCTTGAACAAACAGTCATGGGCATGCAACAAGTTCTAAAAAATGTACCAGGCGTAGCGCAACTCGTCATGGAAAATTCCGCAGGAGGAGGACAAAAATTAGGCTATGAAGCCAAAGAAGTCGGTGAACTTTTTGAACGAGTAAAATCTCCTCGTGTGAAGGTATGCATTGATACCGCGCACGCTTTTGAAGCCGGAATTATTGAGTCGTATACGGCTGCCAATATCCAAAAGTTTGTGGATGAGTGGGACGCGGCGGTGGGAATAAAAAATGTTGTGGCGCTCCATGTGAATGACTCCAAATCAGGACCAAGCTCGCATCATGATAGGCATGAGAACTTGGGAGAAGGATATATTGGCCTCTCGGGTTTTAGGCATCTAGCAGGGGAAAAACGACTCCACGACAAAGCTTGGATTTTGGAGGTTCCCGGCTTTGACGAAAACGGACCGGACGCGCGAAATATAGAAATTTTAAAATCGTGTTTTGAGTAGAATTTTGGGTTTCTTACGCTATAATGGGCAGGCTACGAGCGCGGGTGGCGAAACTGGCAGACGCACTACCTTGAGGTGGTAGCGCCCGCAAGGGCATGGAGGTTCAAATCCTCTCCCGCGCACCATAGAAAACGAACGAGTCCTGAGGCAAGCGATAAGCGCAATGTTATTCGTTTAAGTGTTGAACACTTACAGCGAATGCCTTATTTTAGGCCGCTTCTCGGGTTTGCGGTAAATAGCTAAATATGTTACAATATACAAATGAACAAAAAAATAATCATATCGCTCGGCCTCATCATCATTCTTTTTGGAGCTGCTTGGTTTGCCGACCCGCAATTTCTTGAAGGTTCACTCAAAAAAATGACAAACACAAAAAACAAAACAGAAAAAATTAAAAGGACAAATCAAATCGGAACTTCTACCGCAACAGCCAAACTCACTCCAACCGCCACCAAAAATAACGGGATCGGAAAAGCAGCCTTGCCAGTAAGCGCTTCATCTACAGGAACACAAGTAATTACGGATGATTCGCAAAGCACGCCAAACAGACTATTGGCAATTGAAGAAGAATTAAAAAAAGTCTCAATCAAGCTGGATGACGCTCTCCTTGCCATAAAAAATATTCCGGCACCAGTAACTCAGTATATTTATCACGAAATTCCAGTTCCCTCTGCAAATCCACCGCCGCCGCTGTCAGAAGTGAATACCCCAGAAAACCTTCCTGCAGTTCAGCCGGCGGTTACGCCAGAAACAGTACAAAATACTCCAGCAGGGCAGACTATTAAACCCAACGCTCATTGGAATTTTGAGGAGGACCAGTGGGAAATAGCTCCCGATGTATCGGGAAATGGAAACTCAGCAAGAATTTTTGGTGAACCCGCCATAACGGCAGGCGGCAAAATAGGCAAAACCATAACATTGGATGGTGATAATGATTACCTTGAGATACCGCTCACCGATACATTTTCCTTCAATGAAAACGCCTACACTTTTGAGGCATGGATCAACACTCAAGAAAAAGCACAAAACCAGTGTCTCTTTTCTATTGGCCCATCTCTCATAAGCCCCGAAAATGCAGACACTCTTTCTATCTGCATACGAGAGAATGCCAATCTTCTCATGACCATGATAGGAAATGCAGATCCATTCTTTCTTTTCACCAATAACATCGGAAACATAACCGGTTCATGGCATCATCTCGCCGTGGTGTATGATTCTCAAAAAGTGTTGGTGTATTTGGACGGCACACCCGTCATTGCCAAACCTGCTACAGGCAATATGACCGTTGATCCCATGAACATGATGCTACGAATCGGGAATAGTAAAACGACAGGAGCTTCCATGCTATCGTCCTATTTCAAGGGCACGGTGGATGAAGTAAAAGTTTTTAACAAAGCCCTTTCTCCCACCGAAATAATTCAAGAATATAACACCGCTACGTAAGAGAAAATCAAATCCCCGGCACCGGAAACTTCAGGCAGAAATTTTTAACCTCTTCATGTAACGTCGCGCGCAAGGCTGCGTCCTTTGGATTTTTCAAAACCTGAATCATCCAATCTGCCACCTGCTCCATTTCTTTCTCCTTCATACCGCGCGTAGTGGCGGATGGGGACCCCAAGCGAATACCGCTTGGCCGTAGCGGTGGATTGGGATCATCCGGGATCACCTGCTTGTTTACATTAATCTCAATTTCATCCAAAAGTTTTTCCGCTTCCTTGCCATCCAAACCAAAACTCGAAATCGTGTTACCCACAGACATGTGGTTAGAAGTCCCACCAGTGATGAGTTGCATGCCGCCCTTCATAAGTCGCTCCGCTAATGCAGAAGAATTCTTCAAAACCTGTTTGGCATACTCCTTAAACTCAGGACGCAACGCTTCCCCAAGCGCCACGGCAATTCCCGCGATGGTGTTCATGTGAGGTCCGCCCTGCAAACCAGGAAAAACCGATTTATCAATCGCCTCCGCAAACTTTTTGGTGCAGAGAATAAGCCCACCGCGCGGCCCACGCAGAGTTTTATGCGTGGTGGTCGTCACAATATCAAACCCATGATCAAAAGGATTGGCCATTACACCGCCGGCAATAAGCCCGCCAATATGCGAGACATCAGCCATCGTGATGGCACCTACTTCATCGGCGATCTTTTTAAAATCATCATAATTATAATCGCGCGGGTAGCTGGTATAGCCGCAAAGAACAATTTTTGGCTTACACTCAAGCGCCATTCTTCTCACCTCTGCAAAATCAATAGCGCCGCCGCGGGTGGGGTCCGTTTTGTATCGCACAAAGTTAAAAATCTTCCCCATGTGTGAAACCGGATGCCCATGAGTGAGATGCCCACCATGGCTCAAGTCCATGGCCAAAACCGTATCGCCAGGTTTTAAGAATGCAAAATAAACTGCCTGGTTCATGGGTGAGCCCGAAAGCGCCTGCACATTGGCATGCTCCGCCTTGAACAACTTTTTTGCACGCTCTATGGCAACCGTCTCTACCTGATCAGTAAAAGTCTGTCCACCATAATAGCGTTTTCCCGGGTATCCTTCTGAATATTTATTCGTAAAAACCGACCCCATCGCCTCTAAAACGGGTGCACTTACATAATTTTCCGACGGAATGAGTTCAAGACCTTCGCACTGGCGTTTTTTTTCGCCTTCAATCATTTTAAAAACTTCCGGGTCACCATGCATAAGAGCAGAATGCGACATAACGAAATGAGGGTGAGGAATTAAGAACTTATCCGCAAATAGGGTTTCGCGACGAAAATTGCAAAATTCGAGCGAAAAGCATGAACGACCGACGCAGCCGTATCAGGTACCGATACGGCAAGGAGGTCTGAATGCTTTGGAGCCGAATTTTGCAATTTGCAGTAGAAAGCATATTTGCGGATAAGTTCTAAAGTTTTCCGCCTGGAGCTAAGGTTTTTGACGATGTTGGTGAATGAAATTCTCGGCATGAGATGAGTCGCTTTTCGGTGACGATAAAATCAACGGGCACATCATAAGAGTGCGTTGGCACTTTATCAATCATTTGAAGTTCATACGCCAGGCCGATCGTGGTGCAATGCAACTTCTTTAAAAAACGATCAAAATAGCCGCCGCCAAAGCCAATCCGGTGACCGGTTTCATCAAAAGCCACTCCAGGAATAATGGCCACATCAATGGAATCCCACTCAGATTTTGGCAGACAGTGAACCGGTTCACGAATACCATAAATACCACTTGCCAACTCTTGCGCCGAAGTCAGTTGATACAAACAAATCGCTTCCGATTCAATTTTTGGCACCACGACGACTTTTTTTCCTAAAAATTGTGCCAACAACAAGTCTGTAGAAACCTCACCTTTGTGCGATAGATAAGTAAAAAACTCACGCGCCCCCTCAAACGCCGGCATCACCGCAAGCCGCTCAAAAATAGCCTGATCCTTCTGCTTTTTTTCTTCTGGAGTTTGGCCTTCGCGCAAAGCCAACACCGTGCGGCGAATATCTTCTTTTGTCACGACAAAATTGTAGCACAGGCCGAGCTAAGGCGAGATGCCGCTGTGAAGCACGCGCGGCCCGAGCCGTGGCGAGGCTAATAAATAAGTTGTCCGAAGGACACATTATGAAAAGGCCTGTCCTTAGACTTGAAAATTCTCATTACTGGGGTAAAATAAGCAACGCCTTATTTTGTTAACCAGCCATCTTTATGCAGGAAAAAGAATCGCTTAATATAAAGGTTATTGTTCCCATTGCCTTGATTTCACTTTTGGCCGGAGCCCTTGGCGGAGCCGCCACCGTAAAATTCCAAAAAAATGGAAATGATATTTTAGGGAACAACCCAACGCAAATTGTTGAAGAGCGCCATTACGTTGAGGAATCAGAAACCATCAATGCCATACAAAAAGTAGCACCGACAGTAATAAGCATTGTGGCCACCAAAGATTTGCAGACCTTCCGCCAGCAGCCTTTTAATCCTTTTTTGAATGATCCTTTCTTCCGTGATTTTTTGATGCCGATGCCTCAGCCAAAACAAGAGCAAGAGCAGCAAGCACCACCAACCCAGCGTCAAAAAGTGGCTGGCGGAACCGGATTTTTAGTGAAATCCGACGGCCTCGCCGTAACCAATAAGCATGTGGTGGCGGATACCGATGCCGATTACACCGCTGTTACCAAAGAAGGTAAAGAGTATGATGTTGAGATCATAAGCCGTGACCCGGTGAACGATTTGGCAGTAGTTCAACTGCACGAAAAAGTAGAAGAAAAAGCCGGACGTAAAACGGGTGAGAAAAAAGATTTTGGCCCAAAGCTCAAAGATATGCCGGTGGTTGAACTTGGTGACTCTACAAAACTCCAAGTGGGACAAAAAGTTTTTGCGATTGGGAACGCCCGCGGCGAGTACGAAAACAGCGTAACGGCAGGAATTATTTCCGCCATTGGTCGAGAAATTCACGCTTCAGATCAAGGCGGCACATCAGCCGAAACCCTCTCAGGCCTTATACAAACAGACGCGGCTATTAACTTTGGAAACTCCGGCGGTCCGCTTATCAATCTTGGTGGCGAAGTTATTGGAATCAATACGGCAATAGACACCGAGGCAACCGGCATTGGTTTTGCCATTCCAGCAAATCAAATGAAACCGGCGCTTGCGAGTGTGGAAAAATTTGGACGCATTGTGCGACCAGTTTTGGGCGTAACCCATACCATTCTTAATAAAGATAAGGCGCAGGAGCTGAAATTGGATAGCCTGGAATACGGCGCCCTCATTACCGGCGACCGCGCCAAAAAAGAATTTGGCGTCTTGCCAGGTAGCCCGGCCGAAAAAGCCGGTCTCAAACTGGATGATGTGATTTTGGAGGTGGACGGAGAAAAGGTTACCGAAAAGAATACCTTGCAAAGCATGATCCAAAAGCATGCTCCAGGCGATAAGCTCAAGTTAAAAGTCTGGCGCGCGGGAACCACTTTTGAAGTTACGGTGACGCTGGATGAGAAAAAGGAATAGGACTGTCATTGCGAGCAAAAGCGAGGCAATCTACAAGATTGGGGCTAGATTGCTTCGGCCTTATGGCCTCGCAATGACATACAGCTTGACTAATTTACATTTTTCGGTTAAATTGCTTCCCTTTAATGTGTTAACAGATGGGAAGACTTCTTGATAACCTAGGAAGAATTTCGGCTCCAAAACGCAATAATAATGGTTGGGTGGGCCGCCACCAACCAGAAACTGGCTGGATTGCCCAAGCTGTAGCAGGTGCAGTTGCCTTAGTAGGAGGAAGCGGAGCTTTTTTAGCAGGAGAGAGCAGCGCTGATGCTTCAGCGGCTTACGCGAAAGCGGAAGCCGCTGAAACGACCACACTAGAAGCCTTAGACCTCACCGTTAAAGCAAAAGTAGAAGGCGGCGTTTTGGTTGTTTTGATTGATTATGGCGGATTTATGGGCGGAACCAAAATGAGAAAAACCATTCCGCTCAATGGAATTCCTCAAGAAGTAGTGGCGCAACTGGAAAATAATGGCGAATTTAAACTGCGAGTCGTAGGAGAAAATCATGACGGAGTTTTTAAAGGAAGAGTAGAAACAGATGCGTCAGCTGAATTTGAGGTTTCAGGAGACATTCTCGCTTTGTTAAAAGCACAGTTATCGTCTTGGCGCATAGAAGGTGGAGCGTTACGCCCACTGGTAAGAGATGCGGTTAAAGTTTCACCGGCAACCGCCGCTGCTCCACCACCTCCGCCACCAGGCCCGCCAGAAGGCCTGGTAAAACCATACGACCCAAGAACATTTTTTGTAAGTCCAGAAACCGAAAGCGCTTCCATGGGGCCAGATCAGCCCAGAGGCTTTGATATTGAACAAGAGAAACCTTTTTCGTTCTATGTAACCGGCGACCCCAACCACAAGACAGAGATCAATTTTGAGCTTTACCCTTGGGTACCGGTGAAAGCCAGCGAACGCGCCAAGTATGGTCCTTTAGAAGTTCAAGTTTTTATTGACGGTGTTCATCAAGAACTTCCGCCGCAAGATCTTCCAAAAGGAAAAATCCTGAAAAGTTCGCGATATGAAGATATGGCTCTTTGGGATGAGCCTATCCTTATTCCCGCTATGACGTTTGGCCCAGGAACTCATGAAGTAACATTTTTAATAAAACCTTTTTCGGTTCGCGCCGTCTTACGAGGTGCGACGCCAACAAGCACTCCCAAGTCTCTGCCGGCACTTGAGATTCCCTTTGAAGATGATTCAAATTTTCCGCCAGAATTTAGTTTCCACGGGGAAATCACAGGGCTTGGCACCGGCGATTATAAACTCAAGGCGATAACCGGAAGTCCGGTACTGCTCAATTTGGGAGCGGAAACCAAGGGTATGAAAGTTGAAGTTCTCCGAATCCCAGAAGATTCGCGAGTAAGGATCAAGCTGACAAAAGGAACCTCAGGAAGTTCTGACTATTTTGAGTATGAGAGCGACCCCATTGAACCAGGGACGGCTTACGATATTGCTTTTAGACGCATGAGCCCACCGGCAAGATCCACGGATAGGAGCGGGCCTGATGCCATGCCGATTTATTTTAATGTTACAGGTGATAATACCACAGGCTATAATGCCACCATTGATGACGACGTCCATGGCCTTAGAACTCCGCCGGACTTGAACTGCGAAGTCACCAATGTCAAAAATCCTCGCAACAATAAAGTCGTACGAGCGTTGGCTTGGTGTTGGGAAAAAACCGCCAATGGCGTGCGCGCATTACGAACAACCTTGGATGCCGGACGGCCAGCAGGTGTCCCAAAGCGATCACGCCACCGGCTTGAGGAATATTAGAAACAGGGCTAGCTGGTTTTTCGCAGTACCACCAACGTAATGTCATCCATTTGTGGAGCGGCTCCCATAAACTGCTTCACATCGGCTATCAGCGCATTTTTGATGGCCACAGCACTGCCAAGCTCACCATTATCGCTCAAGGCACGTTTGAATCTTTGCATGCCATACTGTTCGCCGCGCTCAGAAACCGCTTCAGGAATACCATCGCTATAGAGGACGATGCAATCGCCGTTGCTAAAAGTGAGTGAGTTTTCTGTAACCATGCGAGAGATATCCGGAACCATTCCCAGCGCAATTCCTCCACCCTTTTCCATGAGAACCTTGTTGTCCTCAGCGTAGTAGTGGAGCATTTCTGGATGTCCCGCGCTCACATAATCCAACTTGCCTTCACGATAGCGGAGCATCAAAAGCGTCATGAACATGTTCTGCGTCGTTTTTTCTTTAAGAACCCGATTGGTGCTTATAAGAATATCGCGCAAGCTTGGCGAGTTGGCGTAGCTGTAAATAATCGCATTCGCAATAGAGACCACAATGCCCGAAGGAATTCCATGACCCGTAACATCACTAATATAAAAAAGATGCGTCTTAGGGTCCACCTCAATAAAATCATAACAGTCGCCGCCAATTTCTGTGGCAGGAATAACCACCGCGGAAAGATCCAGGCCCGGAATATCCGGAAGTTTTTTTGGCAAAATTTCGCGCTGGATGCGCGCGGCAACTTCTAACTCCTTACCCAGTTTTTCTTTTTCGATCATAGCCTTGGTAGAAATCTCCAGCTCCTGCGCCATGGTATTGAAAGTATCGGCCAAAACACCAACCTCATCGCGTGCTTTTACCATTACCCGAGCCTTAAAATCACCCTTCGCAAGAACCAGTGCGCCTGCGGTAAGTTGCTCAATGGGAGTCGTGATACGCTGTGAAAAGTACCAACCAAAACCAAGTCCCAAGAGCACACCGAAGATTAACAAAAAGACGATGCGCTGGGTGGTGTGAATCACACGCGCTCGCAGATTGTCATACGTCATAGAAAAAATAACGGCGTATTTTGAGCCCAAAGGATAAACGATATTTTGGATCTCATCCGTGTCAGAAATAGACGCCGTATCTTTTTCGTTTTCGTTCACGCTGGCGTAATTTCCTTCGCTATCCTTTTTGAGATAAACCGTGCGGCCGCTTTTAAGCAAATAGCTTGGCAAGTTGGCACGGATTCGCGCCGTAAGATCGCCGTCTTCAACTCGGCGTATTGGGCCTTCATAAGCCCTTTCCCGCTCCCCGAGCGAGTTATACAAAACGTCTCCGGAAAATGAGGTCATTTTAATTTCAGCGACGTCTTCATTTTTTTGGAACACATCTTTCATTTCACGATTAAAGAGCACAAAACTTTTTTCTGCCAAAAGAGATTCATAAAGATCCACCACTTTGGGGCTCACCAGCTCGCTGGTGGCGCGTGCCTTGGTATAAATATCAGCGCGAAGTTCCCGCTCTTTTTCTCCAACCAGCAAAAGCGCGGTAATAGAAAAAAGGAAAATAAGCAGGAGGCTCACCGAGAGAATGAGTTTTGTTTTTATGGAATGCATGATTTTTTATTCCTACTATTTTATCACAATTTGGCTTCCTGAGCCAGTACATAACCATCTACCCGCGGTTTCCAGTTGAGATCAGTGGAAACGCCATAAAGCAGTTCGGGTGCAAAAAGCGGCACGCCAATAACATCATCCACGGTGATTTTATGCATGGCCTGGCGAAGTTTTTCTAAACGGCGATTTTGCTCGGTGGTGGTTTGGCTGATTTCTATGAGGCGATCCACTTCCGCATTGCGATAATTCCCGCCATTAAATTGTCCAAAATTTTGCCCTGGACTGTGTGCCACGGCAGTGAGGAAATCACCGCTATCACCCAAATCCGTCCGCCATCCAAAAAAGTAAAATTCCGACTGACGCTTGGTGATTTTTTGGCTTAAGGCAGAAGCATCCAAAAACTGAAGCGTTACATCAATGCCTACTTTCTGGAGTTGATTTTTGACACTCGCGCCAAAAACCTCAAGACCCTTTGGTAGATCCAGCGTGGTGGAAATTCGTGAAAAATTTTCCACTTCTTTTACTAACGTCTGTGCCGCTACAATGTCCGGCGAGATGGTAGAAATAGAAGGGTCAAAGCCAAAAATTCCGCTTCCCACAAACTGATTCACCGGCACCGCAAATCCTTGCGTAAGCTTAGAAAGCTCCGCCGCATTAAGCGCTAAGGCCACCGCACGTCGTAATGATTTGGACTTAAAAGTTTTATCAAAATGAAACATCAAAAAATTCACCTCCAAACTTGGGAGCGCCTTTAAATCAAAATCAGCAAAATGAAAATTCTTAGCGGTATCCGGCGGAACATTGACGAGAATATCAACGCTCTTATTTTGAAGCGCGGCGATTTTTTCTTCTTTTGACCGGAACGTTTGAATGGTCACGTTTTGAAATGCGGGTGCAGATCCCCAATAGCCTTCAAATCGTTTGAGGGAGAGGAAATTTTTATCTTCATTCTGCTTTATATAAGGGCCGGTTCCGAGAGGCTCGTTTGATTGCTTATCCTCGCTGAGGCTCGGCCTACTCTTAAAAACCAAAATCGAAGAAAGTTTTTGAAGCAACAGCGGATCAGGTGCACTCGTAATCACATGAAAAATCTGCTCATCTATTTTTTGGACGCCTTCAATATTTTGCACAAGATCTTTTACACTCGACGCGGGATTTTCTTTTGCCTGTTGTAAGGAAGAAAGCACATCATCCACGGCAAGCGTGGTTCCATCATGAAAGCGCACCGCCGGACGCAGACGAAATTCCCAAGTGAAGTCATCTAAAGAACCATAAGAAACTGCCAGCGCCGGCTCAATTTGCAAATTGGCATTCACCCGCACAAGCGGCTCGTACATATGCAAAAGTCGTGCGCGAGAATCAATATCATTGGCAAGCGGACTCAAACTTATACCAGGGCCCGATAAGCCAATAACGAGTGTTTGTTGCGAAGTCTGGTGGAATTTTTGAAATATCCAAGAAGCAGCACCATCAAATGATTTTTCAAAAAAAAGCTTGCCCGAAACCGCCAGCAAAATTAAAAAATACAAGCTGAATAGTACAATTTTAGTGAAACGGTGCAAGGCAATCATTCGTTTAAGTATATCACTTAACGGACTCATTGAACAGATATGCACACCCAACGTCATTGCGAGCAAAGCGAAGCAATCTGCAGACCTGGAACTAGGGAACCTCTGAAAAACATCTTTCCTGCTGCACTTTACAAATTTCTGCTGCAAATTTTTCACAGCTCGTCACCGTATCTTATCTGATACGGTTTCCTCGCTGTCCAAAATTTTCGCTATAAATTTGTAAAGTTCGCTACGAAAATCTGTTTTTCAGAGGTTCCCTAGATTGCTTCGGTCCTTTGGGCCTCGCAATGACAAATTCAAACCTGCCTTTCTTTGGCGTATTTTGCGGCACTAAGGCCGCTGAAAAATGCCAGAAGGCAGTCACTGTCAACAGCTCGAGGTAGAATTCCAGCCCGAGCAGGAGTCCCAGCCGTAGACAAACGGCCACAACAATTAGGAAAACAGAGTCAAAAATTTGGACAATGTAAGAGGGAGCCTACCGTACGGAAGCAGACAATTTCTGTCGGACGGCTATGGCTCCCTCTTCTTCAAATGGGTGTTCTGGGCCCGCAAATGGAGATCACAATGGCGATTTCATTTGAAGCCAAATGGGCGGCACGGCCTTTTACCCAGCCGCAAAATTTCTATGCACCATTTTATTCTTATGGCGGCGCAAAACTGCGGTACTTACTGACAAGCCTATCAATTACATAGGTCGCTGCATTCTCATCCGCCTTCTGCCTAATACTCCACTCGCTCGCTGGCAAATTTTCATTCTCAATAAGCCCTAAATGAGCAAGGCGTTCGTGGCTTTTGCAAAGGGGTTCAAGACGATTTGGATCGTGGATTTTTTCAAGTGCAAAGCGCTGGGTATGATGAAGGATTTGGTATGGTTTTTTACAGCCGGGGAAAGCGCAAGTGCCATTTGTTTTTGCCAAAACATGACGTTGAATTTCTATGGGAATATGACGCGCTGAGGTTTGTACGGGCTCCGGTTTTTGTGCTTGAAGTTGGGCTGAGCGAATTTTTAAAAGTTCCTGCATAAGTTCGTTCCAATCTCCGCTACCTTTTAATTTTTGAAGCTGGTTGGCAATCTGTGGATCAAGTTGCATGATGAGGGTGATTTTTTGGGGAAAAAGAAGCTGACTCGCGGCGAGGGAATCAAAATCGTGGATGGCTTGCTGATGCGTATTTTTGGCATTATTTCCCGTACTAGTACGGGAAACCTCCTGCGGCCACGCTTCACTTGTCCTGGCTTCAGCATTGTTTGTGTTTTCGATATTGGGAAGCTCATGCGAAGAAATTTCAAATTTTCGTAACTCCTTCACATAAACTTCAAGCGTATTTTTGCTCATTTCCATAGCTTTCTCTGCCCAAAATTTGGCCGTCTCGCTTGTGGCAATGGAAGCAACCGGACGAACGGCATTGATGCCCTTCGTCTCAACCACTTTTTGAAGTTCAAGCTTGTCTTCAATTTTTCTTAAAATTCTCAGTGCATCATCAACCGTATTCCGGCTCATGCCAGCCAATTTTGCCGCGTACTCATAAATACTTCCAAAGCCTTTTTGCTTCCAAATGCGACAGTGCTCAATCTTTGGCAAAAGGAGGACGCATTTTCGCATCCATTCTTTGGCATTTTGGCCGTAATGGCGGAATTTTTGGTGAAGAATTTTGTGCTCAGGTTTCATAATTTTGATAATTTTTAAACGTAAATAATATTGGAATTCTGGCCCAAAACTTTTCAAAAATCTAACCAAAATTACAAAAATAACATGACAAATTGTTATATGGGTATACGCTCATATAACATAACTGAATACAATGCGCCTAAGCACTTTGGTATTAAGGATTATGCGAAATTAAAGAGCGCGGACGTGCGAGGTCATGATGGAATGATTGGGGAGTTTGTTTGTTTTTTATGGCAAAAAGAGGATGCGGCTCAAAGCAAAAAAGCGACACGGAATTCGGTTTGAAAATGTACGAGGCAAAAGCTACAATGTTTGCAAAATTAGATTTACTACCACGAAAAATACTCACTACTTAATTCTCATTTCAGGGGACATTTTGGGATTGAAAAATACTGCCGACAGCACCTCTGCTTTGTCAACAATATGGTTATTATACGTTTTTTGATATTAACTTGACAGACGCGCTAAAAAGCGTATAGTACGAACTTAAATTATTATCCATTTTATTTTATGACATCACATGCAGATACTGGGAAAAAAGCCCCCCCGGAAGTGACGGTGGCACCGAGAGTAACTCCAGCGGTTAGGCAGGCAGCTATAGAGGTGCTTTCATTAACTAAAAAAGAATTAGCGAAACCTGGTGTTTTAGAGCATGAAAAAAGCGTATTAAACGAAAATGTGGCACAAACTGTGGCCTTAATAGAAAGACTCATGGCTGCAGCAGGAGTTAGGGTAACCTTCCGTCAAGGAGAAGATCCAAGTGCAGTTGTTGTAAATGTAGGCCTCGCCGGCAAGGAGCCCGCAATTGCTGGTACCGTTGCCGAGCCAGCCGCTACCGTGCCAGCCGCGACAGCACCCGCCGTGCCATCAGCCGCAACCGCCGCGGCCGTGCCAGCCGTGGTAACATTGCCCGACCCTTCACCTGTACTGAGATCAGAAGAACCTACAGTCCCAACGGTGTCCCCCAAACAACCGGCCGTGCCGGCGATCACGCACACCACCCCGGCCCCGGAGGCAGTCCTGCCCGATAACGCCGCTCCGACGTCGTACTTGGCGCCGGGAGGTAACATGGGGGAGCTCTCGTGGGATGCCCTCGTGAGGGGATCTGAAAGGCCGCCCGAAATGGCGGCGGTATTGAGGGCCGCCGGGGTATCCGGTTTCGACATCTCAAGCGTGGAGTTGCCAGTCGTCGAGGACGAGCCCATGGCTACGGAGGTCGCCGCCGCTCAGTTCCCGCTCACCTCTGCCGTCGTAACCCCGCCAACCGTCGCCACGACACCGTTCACCTCCCCCGCCGCACCGGTCGCGACCCAACAAGTTGCCCCAACACCCGCGTGGTTGCTCGATACGAGTTATCCAGATGATTTATTAACAAATACACCACCTATTGCCGCGCCGGTGAGCGCGACCCACACACCACCCGTCGCCGTCCCCGCGGTGCCATTCCCACTCCAAGCCGCACTGGCGAACGTAAGCGCGACTGCGAACATCCCGCAAGCCCCACCGGCCCCGGAGCTGGATGATGAGCCTGAGGCGCTTGCAAAACCCCTGGCCCCGATCGCAGAGCCCGCCGCCACCCAGCCGACGGCGTTCGCCCAACCCCCGTCGTTCCAATCGGCGGCATTTCCAGTCACAGCCGCTCCGGTGAGCGCGGCCCAAACCCCTCGCTTCCCTACACCGTCTGCCCCGCCAACGGCGTTCGCCCCGCCGCCCCGCAATGTAACGCCATCCACCGCGCCAGTAGCAACAGAAGAAAATGCTGAGGAAGATGATCTTCGTGGCTTAAGAGGCACATCATTTTTGACGGGAAGAAGAATACTCGGAATCGCGGCGCTTATTGGAGGCTTAGCTTTGGCAGCAGTCGCGCTACGCCACTATACGGATGATGAGACGAAGGCGGAGAATAGCACAACAACTCCAGCGGACACCCAGCCGCAACAAGCGCAAGGCGCCGGGCAGAACGCTGCCGCGCCAGCGGCCCCCAAGCTACAGCAGTCCGACAGCATCATAGGCACCGGCTGCAAGCAGTCGGAGGCCTCCTCGGAGATCTGGACAGTCTGGTGTGACAGCGTAAGTGTCGCCGTCCGGGAAATCCTGGCGGATCGGACGGGTAGGCTGGAAGTGACGCAAGGCGGCGTCACCTATAAGGCAGAAGTTAAGTTGCCTGGAGAGCTCGCGCCCATCGGCGACAATGGCAAGATCGTCTTCAAGAAGGAGTAGCAAAGTGGATGCTTGTTGCATCAAGTGTAGAGGAGGTCTAAAAAAGCTTATGACCTCCTCTTCCCCTTATCTGTTTTTTTTGGTATAATTTAACGATAATCTTGCCGAATAAAATGAGCTAGATTGCTTCGTCGCCCTACTCTGCCGGGCTTCTCGCAATGACATAACAAAAAAACAAAATTTTATGGCATCCGGATCAGCCTCACCACCCAGCGGCCCAAGTTGGCCAAATGAAGTCGGAACTTGGAAAGCTCCCGAATCAAAAAGAAACGAGTATTACCAAAAATTTGCCGAACACAAATTACAAGTGGGTGCTTCGCTCAATCAAGTTTTGCAAGACCCTCACGCCTATCAACTTACCAATTACGACGATATTAAAACCAAGTCATTGGGCACCAATCAAATCAATGCAGGGAAAGCTTCTTTTTCCCAAGGAAAAGGTTGGTCCCTCCACGAAATTCTCAGCGACTATTTTAAAAACCAAGTAGGGATTACCAATAGCGCAAGACTCGCTAAAGAAGTTGCCCTAACACTCTATCACCTCACTCAACAAAAAAATGAAGATGGGGAATCCATAAATGTTGATGATGTAAAAGCAGGATGCAACGTTGGCATTGATAATGGCCGACTATACATTACGGGTGAAGATAGAACGCCAATTGTAGTGGGCGCTTATTTGAGGCCGACAGGTGCTGCTCGTCCTCCAGCTCCAGTAACCACACCACAAGGCCCAGGTGCTCGTCCTCCACAAGCCGCAGAAACCCCAACTGATAAAATAAATAATTTCAAAAACGCAACTGATGCCTATATTAATAATCCTGCTGATGCTAATGCTCGGAGTGAATTCATCATAGCCTATCAAAATTCAGATTATCAAAACAATCCAAGTCCTATTCTTGTAATTCTCAGAGATGCTCAGTCAAAACTTCCAAATGAATCTGACATCATCTACCTCATCGGCAGTGTTTATTACCATACGAATCAAAAAACAGAAGCACTTACAGCATATAAATTATTCATTGAAAAAATGAATTCCACAGGAGTTGGAAGCGCGGACTTCAAAAGAGTAGCAATTTCACGCATTCAAGAATTAGAACCCGCACCTCCGGCTCAGCCAAGTACCCAGCAAGGCCCAGGTGCTCGTCCTCCACAAGCAGAAACCGCGCCATCCGACCCAGCAACCCAGCTCACACAATTCAAAGACGCCTACATCGCCAATCCGGAAGATGACGCCGCCAAAGAAAATTTTGTTGCAGCCATAGAAGCTTGGGATTTTAAGGCAAATCCTGAGCCTGCACTTGGCTTCCTAAGAGAAGTAAGTGATGGCCATCCGCAAGATTACTACCTGCTTTTCCGCCTAGCAGAAGCGGAATATATGAGTGGTAATAAGGAAAATGCCCTAGAAGCTTACCAAAAATGGGTAGCATGGGCCAATACGACACCTCATCTCCCATTTGCGAAGAAAAATCTTCCAGCCATAAATAGCCGCATCAATGAATTGGAAGCCGCACTGCAAACGGAAGCAAAGGAGGCACCACGAATGGAACTTAAAAAAATTGCCGCTGAGTTTTGGAGTAATCCCGGCGACACAGCAACGAAAGTAAAATTCCTCAATGCTATTCAAAGTATTGACTGGATAGCCAATCAAGATGCTCTTCTTAGTGCTGTACTGCATCCGCTAGGAACACCCAACGTACCGGTGATGAAGCGCATACGAGCCGACATTCTCTATGTCAACGGAAAAGAGAAGCTGGCATATAATGTTTACAAATCATTAATTCCAGAACTACGACAGTTGCCACAGGGAGAAAGAGAGCATGTCGAAATACGTTTTATGGAGCTTGCCGAAAAATTAAACGTAACCCGAATAAGCGGCGTTTCGGCTCATGACAATGTTCTCGCCATTGGCATTAAAGGGTTAGAACGGGGGGGTGAATCACACTGGGGATGGGAAAGAGAAGGTACTAAATTTATTTTTATCCTACATGATGCCGCCTGCACCGAACAGCCTCCCACTCCACTCAAAGGCACCAATTATCGGTACAGTATCCATATGGATGGCGAAAATGCGCGCGTAACGGTGCAATTGGACGAGATCATGATAAAAAATGAGAGTACCTTTGAGAGTACGATTGGTGAAGTGAAATTTAATTTCTTTGTAAGCAAAGCAAATCAGCCGGATGTAGAAAGTCTGACAGTCCCGGCCTCGCTTATGGCACAGGCACCTGAGGCTAGACCAGAGCCACAGCAAGGACTTGGAGCCGCTCCGCCACCCAGTGCTTCCACTATTCAAGGAGCGGGTACACAGCCCTACCGATCGGTTCCTTCACAGGGGAAAGGGTCAACACCACCCCTTGAGCAAAGCGACTCTCAGTCTCCAGAACAAGGCAAAGGAGTACGTCCTCCAGCCCCCGAAGCCGCTGCCACTACCATTGTAGAACTCACAGCATTAAAAGATGCCTACCTCGCAAATTTTAGGGATAATATCGCCCGCAACAATTTTGCCCGCGCCATTGAAAATATGGATTTCAAAACAGATGCCGACCAGGCCTTGACGCTACTGCAAGAAGTTCTTTCAAAGCACCCTGAAGATCGTTACCTCATATATCTTTCTGCAGTGGCGCAGTATAAGGCTAACAAAAAAATTGATGCCTATCTCAGTTATAAAAAATGGTTAGGGATGGCGTCTACGGGAGGTATGGATACCCCAGGCATGATATTAGCCAAAAACCGCATTGAAGAACTCGAATCGTCACTCAGAGTTGTTGATAAGATTGAGTATAAAGCGGATTCACTCATTATTAGTACGCGCGGGGGCAAAGGGGCCATTGTACAAAAAAACGTACGTGAAGAAGATGCCTCCATTGATATCTTTATTATCCCCGGCGTGCGGCAAAATCGTAGGCCAGCATTAATTCCAGGCACCACATATATGGCAAACTTTGAACAAACTCCCGCCGGTTTGAAAATTACCATCCGACTCGGTGCTATGAGATCATGGCTTACGAGAATGGGAGACCCTCAAGTAAAAGAAGACGGCATACACTTCCCGATTGCTCCCGCGCAGTAATGAGTGGCAATCATTCAAGTCTCCTTATTTCGTCTTGCAAAAACATCAGTACTTCTTGCTTGAGGATTTTTCTTATTTTGCCAAAAGTTTCTGCCGGTAAAAGGACGTTTAAATCTTGGTCTAAAATAGTTTGAGTAATGTGTTTTTGAATAAAGGTGATGAGGCTTTTAAGGAACGGACGGACTTTTTTACCGGTTCGCTCCTCAATAACTGCAACAAGATAAGGGTCTCCTCGCAGAAAAAACGCATGGATATCGTAAATGTCTCTGCCGGCAATGGAGCGATGCTTTTTAAAACGATCCATAACCGCCACAAGCTTATTGGCAAACATCGTAGGAACCGTATGGCAGTGCAAAATGCGATCAATTTCAGCAAAACGCACCGGCTCATATTCATTCCTTTGCGGCGCCGGAAAGCTGGCATCAAACTCGATGGTGCTCCGCTCACCCGGCCGATTTTCATACTTGAGAAAATACTGCGGCGCTTTTTTGCTTTGCTGTGAAATTTTAAGACCGAGTTTTTGAAATATTTTTTCTAGGTTCTGCCGCGCTTTTGGCATCTGCTCCGGCGCCAAAAAATCAAAATCAAGATCAATGGAAAAACGATCAATGAGCCCGCGCATGGCGGCACAGGTGCCACCCTTAAATCGCAAATTGGCTGTTAAAAATGCATCATCCGCGACTGCCTGCAGAATGCGATACAACCAGGCTTTGTGAATGGCATCAGTGGGTTTTGGCAGAATCATAACGTTTTGGGGTAAGAGGATATCCGACTTTTTGTTGAATATCGCGAACTTTTTTCCAGTCCACCGGATGATCAAAATGATACGACGGATTGAAATAAAGCATATCAGCAATGGCTCTCTCGGGTGAGGCTTGGAGCAGACCACCGCGAAGGGCAACGCCTTCTGAGTTATAGAGGTAACGATCGGCCAGCTGGCGGCTTTTAAAAAGGTAGCCGAAAAGAGTAAAAATTCTGGAACGATTCGCGATGAAAGTGTAATAATTGGTCACTGGCGAAATATAGCCTTCTTGAGAGAGAATCGTCTCGGTACTCACAAAGCAAAACCGATGGAGAGCCTTTGAGCCAAGGAAGAGCGGACTCAGGTCTTGAGGTGGTATGAGAGAGTAAAAACCACGATAGATTCCGTGGAGGAGCCCTTGTTGGACGTACCTGTTCAGCGTAATGCGAAGGGTATTTTTATCTTGAATTTGCCACAGATTAGCCATGTCCGCGATATGAAAAATCTTTTCTCCTTTGGAAGCAAGAAGCGCAATTCTCTTGCCAGTTATGTTACCGTTTAATGTACTCATATGTACATTATAGCGTAACATAATGACGATTTCAAGCTTTTCTCAGGACCTTCATCATCTCAACCCTTTTTTGGATAAGCTCCTGGGTGCCAACATCCTGCCGGTGAAAAACCGGACCTTTTACCGTAGCGCATGCAGATTCGGCAATTTTTTCGGCCTCGTCTAATGTTTTGCCAATTCCCACAAATGCCACCGCTCGCGACGAGCTCAAATAAAGCCCATCGGCTTTTTGATCCACGGAGGCATAGTACATGCGAAGGGAGTTTGTAGTTGGTAGTTTGTAGTGAGTAGTTCCCTGCTCGATAACTATTTTCCCGCCCCTCGGCTCATCCGGGTAGCCTTGCGGCACCACGTATTTGCACACCGTCGCCATATTTTCAAACTCGATTTTAGTGCGATGTAAGTTGCCACCCAAAATCGCCTCGCACACTTCCACCAAGTCTGTCTTCATTATAGGCAAAACGTTCATGGCTTCAGGATCACCAAAACGCGCATTGTACTCAATCAAACGCACGCCATCTTTCACGGCCATAAAACCGCCGTACATGATTCCCTTAAACAAAACGCCGGTTTCTTTAAACAGAGCGTCCGCCACTTGCTCCGTAATAGCGTGCGCCTCCTCTAAATCTTTTTTCTGCAAAAAAGGCAGAAGATGATTGGCGTCACTATACGATCCCATGCCACCCGTATTGGGTCCTTCGTCATTCGCAAATGCCCGCTTGTGATCCTGCACCGGCACCATGTCCACCACGTTTTTACCATCCACAAAGCTCATAAAACTAAACTCCTGGCCAATAAGTTTTTCTTCAATTACCACGCGACCGAACTTCTCAATGCATTCCCGCGCAAAATCCTCGCCATCTTCTTTATTGGCCAGATGATCGCCAGAAACGCGCACGCCCTTGCCTCCCATGAGCCCATCCGCCTTTACCACAAAATTCCCACCCAGCTCATCCAGAAAATTTTTGATGCCGGCTGGTTCGTAAAATACCTTAAAAAGCGGATTGCCTGGAATTTTATATTTCTGCACCAAATCCCTGGTAAATGATTTTGAAGACTCCAGACGCGCCACCGTTTTGAGCGGCGCCACGGAGTGAATTCCTAACTCCAACAACAAATCCGCCACACCATCGGCAATAGGGTCATCCGGACCAATAAGAGCAAACTCCGGCTTTGATTTTCGCGCAAAATCCGCAATCGCATCAAAATCCTTCAGCGAGCCTGTTTGGTACGTTTGCGTTAATTCAAAAATGCCAGGATTTTTGGCTTTAGCATAGGTAAAAAGCTGTACTCGGCCAGATCGTGTAAGTGCCTCAGCAATCGCATGCTCGCGCGCGCCATTTCCAATCAAAAGTACTCTCATGGCTGCTACAATAACACGAGTTGATCATCCACATCATTGCCGCCTTCCTCCGCCTGAATAGAGCCGCGGGACTGCTCTGCTCTTTGAAGAACTTCTTCGGTAATATCTGGCGTTGGATACTTACCAGATAAACATGCCGTGCAGAAATTTTTAACTTTGGGGTTGCCCGTTTTTACCGACTCCACTAAGTCCTTCAGCGTCTGATAAAAAATGGCATCCGCACCAATGGCCTTGCCGACTTCTTCTATAGAAAGATTGTGCGCAATAAAATCCTTACGGCTGGGCATATCTACACCATAAACGCAGGGATTACGAAGCGGAGGACAGCAGGATGCAAAAAATACTTTTTTTGCACCGGCATCGCGAACAATCTCAATAATTTTGCGCGAGGTATTCCCGCGCACGATGGAATCATCCACCAAAAGTACATTTTTACCCTCAATTTCTAGCGGAATAGGATTCAACTTATATTTAATAGAGCGCTTGCGCATGGCCTGGCCGGGCATAATGAAGGTTCGACCAATGTAGCGATTTTTAATGAGCCCTTCGCGGCACGGCACACCAATCTCAGCGGCAATTTCAAATGCTGACGAGCGTGCCGTCTCTGGCACCGGCACCACCACATCAATTTTGAGTCCATTTTTCATGGCCTTTTTGATTTGCTGCGCCAAAAACTTTCCCATACGCAGGCGAGATTTATAAACACTAATCTCATCAATAACCGAGTCTGGCCGAGCTAAATACACATATTCGAAAATACACGGTGCCCATTTGGTAGGCACGATTTGTTTCATGGACACCTCGCGATTCAAACTAATAAAGACCGCTTCACCGGGCATCACATCCCGAATAATAGAAAAACCCAGCGTACTGAGCGTGACGCTTTCGGAAGCAAAAATATACTCCGGTCCGGTGAGCGTATCGCGCTTGCCAAAAATAAGCGGACGGATGCCATTAGGATCACGGAAAGCCAAAATACCGTGCCCGGCAATCAGACAAATAGCGGAATAGCTCCCCATAATTCGGCCATACACCTTCTTCATCGCCGAAAAAATTTGCTTGGGGGTGAGCTGCTTACTCTTCGTTTTGGCAATTTCATCGGCAACCACGTTGAGGAGCACCTCGGAATCAGAACTCGTATTCAAATATCGAGAATTTTCTTTAATAACCTGCTCTTTAAGTGCCGGGTAGTTGTTGAGATTTCCATTATGGATAAGCGCGATACCAAATGGCGAATTTACATAAAATGGCTGCGCCTCAGCGGCGTCATAACAGCCAGCCGTAGGATACCGAACATGGCCAATACCCACCGTCCCGCGCAAACGCACCATGTGCTTAGCCTGAAAAACATCTCTCACTAAACCGTTCCCCTTTTTAAGATGAAAACGATCTTCATACGTAATAATTCCCGCCGAATCCTGCCCGCGATGCTGAAGGACGATGAGCCCGTCATAGAGATCCTGAACAACGGGAGAAGATGCCGCAATGCCAATAATTCCACACATAAGATTATAGGTTGCGCCCTTCGGGCGCATTATTTGCTTAGCCTCGTGACGAGCTCGGCCTAAAGTCAGAAATTCTTTTTGCGGCGCGCACCACATTTTCCATGAGGCAGGCCACCGTCATAGGGCCGACGCCACCCGGCACCGGAGTGAGCCACGAAGCTTTGCGTTTTACATTCTCAAAATCAACGTCGCCAACCAGCCTATTTTCAACTTTTGTGACGCCCACGTCAATGACGATAACTCCTTTTTTAACCATATTGGCGGTAATCATTTTGGGCTTGCCCACGGCGGCCACCAAAATATCGGCGCGTTTGGTAAAATCCGCAAGATTTTTGGTCTTAGAATTACAAATGGTGACCGTAGCATCGCGGTTAATAAGCATGACAGCCAGCGGCTTGCCAACAATGTTGCTGCGACCAACGATGACGGCGTATTTTCCTGCTGCGGAAATTTTATAATATTCCAACATGCGGATAATGCCGCGCGGCGTACAAGGAGCCAGATTTTCAAATTCTGTGGCCAAAAACATCTTACCCAAGTTGTAGGCGCCAAAACCGTCCACGTCCTTCATGGGGTCAATAGCGCGAATAACCAGCGGCGCGTCCATATGTGGTGGGAGTGGAAGCTGCACCAAAATGCCATGCACCATCTTATCTTTATTGAATTTTTCAATAAGAGTGATGAGTTTTTGCGTCGTCGTTTTGGAGCTGAGCCTTTCGAGCTCTTCTTGAATTCCCGTGCGCTCTGCCGCCAAACGTTTTTGGCGAATATACGAAAGACTCGCGGGATTTTCACCGACGAGAATAATAACGAGCTTGGGCTTAATGCTTTTTTTGGCGAGTTTTTGAACCTCATGGCTTACCTCCTTGAGCAAGGAATCAGAAACAAGCCGGCCGTCGAGGAGATGAGAATTCATGGGCAAGCCCATTATAACAGTGAAATTTATAATCTCGAAAGTATTTTTATAAATTCATCCTTGGAAATACCAAGGACTCGCAGATTATTCATTATGATAAAAGGCGGCAATACTCGATCTCGCGGAATAACAAGGGGACGGCTTAAGCCTTTTTTGTAATAAATGCGATGATCTCCTTTTTCTCTTTTATAAAGAAATTTCTCAAATTTTTTCCAATGCAAGGAACCAAATTGCCCCATATTAAAGTGCTACAGGAACACGAACATCAAAAGACTTTTGAGAAATAATTTGCGGTGGCTCCCATTTCTTCTTAACTTTTATCCAACCAAGATCCTGCAATACCTCCTCCAATGTATTGTTTTCAATAAGTTCTTCAAAAAAAATATCAACCATCTCAGCAAATCGCTTTTGGGCCTGCTTTGCATTCTTACCAGTTGTTGATAAATCAAGAGCGGGAGAATACGCAATATATACTTTTCCCTGCTTTATAAGATCTACCTGTAATTTAACCTGAACTCCTGGCTCAGCGATGATCATAGTAACGGGATTATAACCCTCGGTCTTATTTTGGACAACTACCTAGGTCGCCCGCTCAGCGGATGGTGCTCAGGCACCAAACCGAGCAGGCGGCGAGGAGCGACACTGCGCCTTAGCTAGCGTGAAGCTTTCCAAATCCTGTCCGCCGTAACATTTCGATCATCCGAGACCTTAATTATTTTCCAATGATAGCGTTTTGCTAACTGGCGGAAAATTCTTTGACAGCGCGCCGCTAAAACGTCATCCGTCTCATGGATATGGGCTTTTTCTTTTGATTTAAGGGAGCGCTGGCCATCCATAAAAATCGCAACATCCGGTTGAACTAAAAATTTGTTCATATTTTCCAGGGTAATGCGCGAGACGTCTTTTGCCATGCCCCAAGCAATGCCAGTACCAACATAATCCTCAGCAATGACCGTAATCCCCTTCTTTAACATCGCCAAAAGTTTTGGCTCAAAATGAAAGCGATTCAAAACAAACCAAAGCTGGAGCTCCTCCTCACTCATTTTCTGCTTACCGTGGAGACGTAAAATTTTATTGAGGTACGGCCCCGTTGGCGAAAGTGAGTACACAGGATATTTAAGGTAAAACGCTTTTTTGCCAGCAGCCTTGAGCCGATCCACTAACCGCTTCGAGTGCGTGGTTTTGCCAACGTTGTTGATTCCGTAAATAGTAATGAACCTTCCGCGCATAGTAATAGTACTGGTGAATTTATTTGTCGGTTGATCCAAAACCACCGCGGCTTACCTCACGAATCTGCTCTACTTCTTCCCATTCAAACGTATCCACTCGAACAAAAATCCCCTGGGCAATTTTTTCGCCGCGAGCAATGGTAACTGGCTGGTCCCTAAAATTATAAACCTGAATTTTGATCTCGTCTTTGGGACCGCAATAATCTTTATCAATCACTCCGATGCCGTGGGGTATGAGCAAGCCCTTTTTACGCGGCGTAGAAGAACGCAAAGAAACCAGGAGCATAAATCCATCCGGCACTTCTACCACCACATTACCAGGCACCAACCCCACATCATGCGCCGGAACAACCGTATCCTCCCGCGCCAAAAAATCAAAACCCACCGAACCGCTGGTTTCATATTTGGGAAGCGGCAAGCTCTTATCAACTCGCTGAATGCGAACTTTCATGTTGGCATCCTAGCATGACCACCCTTTACGCTCATAACCGGACGAATCCTCCCCCGACGGCTCACGAGAGGAGCATCACTTCTTTTGAGTTCAATGACCCCCGTTGTTCGAATATTGGCAAGGTGACGCCGCGTTTGCTCTGCTATGATTGCCAAATCAACTCCGCTATTCAAAACCATCAATATGTTCGACGGACTGAATCCCGGCTTCTTTCTATTATCAATCTTCACCGCGTCTTCCAGTTCTTGACCTACAAGTTCCATTCCCACAAATCTTCCTCCATCTCGTTCCCCAAAAAGAGAACTTTGACTCATCATTTTATTGAGACGAGCAGGATCAATAAATTCATCTAAAAGAAAACGCAAACCGCCATTGGCGTTGCGGCGCGGCGGACGAAATTCAGGGATGACAGCCTCTAATTGTTTCATAAGGAGTCCGGAATAAAGTTCTATCTCTTTTTCAACTTGAGATAAATCTATCTCTCCATCTACACGCTGAGCATGAAGATGTTGTTCCAAAGCTGCATAATAAGCGGCTACCAAAACTGCCGACGCTTCACGCACAACGTACAGAGGAACCGAAAGTCTAATACCTTCTTTAAAATCGTTGGCAGCGGACCTTCGCAATTCTGCTTTTACGGCTTCAGGAGTAGTTGTTCCATGCCGTGCCTTCCCTTCCAGAACGCCTGCCCAATGCTTAACGGAAGAGACTGATCTTTTTTCACTCACATCAACTCCTCCGGTCTCGACGGCCGGGAGTACTTCTCCAGTAGAGACCAAGCGCATGTCTGAAAACAGCATTTTCTAACGCGGCAGGTTCCTGAGGAATTTGCTCTAGCTCTCCTGTAACTTCTGCAGACATAGGGCAAGTTAAAAGGGCTCTTTTTACCTTGTTTAAGCCGTAAAGTCAACGCGAATGACCAACGTTGTTTTGATCTTTGATATCAACTCCTTACCCTGTACCCTATAGCCTGTCTATGGAACATCCCCACAAATTAGATTTAGCGATTGGCGGACAAGCCCTCATCGAGGGAGTGATGATTCGCTCGCCTTCGTGGGTAGCCATTGCGGTTCGCAAGCCGGATGGCTCTATTATCGTCAAAAAAGATCCCTTTAAATCGCTTACCACACGCGTAAAACTTTTTAAACTGCCGGTGGTGCGCGGCATTGTCACCGTTTTAGAGACGATGGTGCTAGGTATGAATGCGTTGAATTTTTCTGCAGAGCAAGCCTTGGGAGAAGACGAAAAAGACTCGAAAAAACCCAAAGAAGGAGCAATAGCCAAAGGAGCGGCACTTACTCTTGATGTCGCTGCAGATGGAGTTACCGTCTTGATGCAACCATCCAGACGTAGGTCACTGGCTAACGCGGCCTCATTCGCACTCAGCATCATTATTTCCATCGTCTTTGCCATCTTCCTCTTCAAATTCATTCCCCTCTTTTTAACAGAGCAGTTGCGCAAAATTTTCCCCGCGCTGGCCAACTCCGGCATTCTGTTTAATGTGGTGGACGGGCTCATTCGTGTGACGATCTTTTTTCTCTATCTTTTTATTCTCTCGCTTTTCCCTTCATTTAAAAGAGTTTTTCAATATCACGGCGCCGAGCACATGTCTGTTTTTACCTATGAAAAAGGCCACGAGCTCATTCCGGCGAATGTTGAAAAAGAATCCCCGCGCCACCCGCGCTGCGGTACCAGTTTTATCATCATTATTCTCATCGTGAGCATTTTGTTACTCATGCTGGTACCAAGGCATCCGGTTTTTTGGCTCAACTTTTTGCGGCGGCTCGCCATTGTGCCGCTGATTATGGGGACTGGCTACGAGATCCTCAAATGGACGGCCAAACACCGTTCCCACGCGCTTGTCCGGCTCCTCACCTACCCTGGCATTCTCACGCAATACATTACGACCAAAAAACCCGACTTAGGCCAAATTGAAGTCGCCCTGGCAGCTACCAAAGCGGCGGTAGAAGCTGAAGGGCAACAGAAAAATAACTAGTGCGAGCGAGTGTAGAAAAGGCAGAATCTCTGCTATAATAAGGCTCTTGTTAATCAAGAAAGTCTATGATTAATCGTGTGACGCAACAACTGGAGGCCGCGAGTTTTCTGAAGCATATGGAAGCGCATGCCGAAGAATATCCTCAAGATGAAACAGGTGCGTTACATGCCAGAATAGATGAGAGGCGCGGCAGAACTCGTCTTGAGTGCGCGGCGGCGTGTTTTGAAGATAATGAAACTTTTCCTGACATGAGTCGGTTGTATCTTGAGCATACCGCGACTACAAGAGAACGTATTTCAAGAGTCACGGATGCATTGCGAGATACCGATACCGTTTCACTGCCGTCGTGGCTGACGCTTCGCCGGTCACAAACAAGATTTTTATCGAAATTGCGCGACTATTTTTCGGGCGATGTTTTTAGAAGATCCGGCTTTGTAAAATATCCTCCGGGAATCGGTAAGACAGTATTGATCGCTCTTATGATACGTTCTCTCATTGAGCGCATTAACGGAACCTCTCTTGTTTTGAGTCAGCGTCGAAAGATCAATGATCAAAACTACCATGAAATTTTATCTTTACAGGACGAGGGCGCGAGCGTAAAAATGGCAGCAAGCGTTTGCCCAGAGGAAACACCCGATGTTACTATCGCCGCATATACAAAGCTCATTCTGGATAAAGCTGCCAACCTGTCCAGACGCATTTTAAAGGATCACTATGACGTGATTTTTTTGGATGAATGCCACAGATCTTTCGGCTTTGAAGCCATCAGAGTTTTACGCGAATATTATCCCGACAGTGTTCTTGTAGGTTTATCTGCAACTCCCTATATAGGAGCATCGTTTTCAAGCCAAACACAAATGCGTTCTGCATTTCATTATATTGAAGGAGAAATAGACAACCTTCCCTTGCCGGAAGCCTGTGCAAGCGGTGAGATCGCTCCTTTGCGAACCATGACGGTTATGCTTAAGGGCACCGATGATGATTCTGAGGATTCGCCTGAGGAAGACGCTGATGAATGTGAACCCCCGTTTTTGAGTGTTGATACTAAGACTAGAATTGCAACTGCAATTTGCAAGGATTATATCCCGGCCGGTGAGCAGGGAATTATTTTTCTTCGGAACAGGCTTGAGGCAAGTTTAGTTGCCGATGCTCTTAAAGCAGCCGGTCTTAAAGCCGAATTTATTTGTGGCGGCGCAGGGACAGCATTTTCTCAAACAACATATATGAGAAGAAAGGAAGTCGAAGACAGACTTCGTCGATTTCAAGCCGGTGATACACAATATATCACGAATGTTGAGTCTTTAATTGAAGGTGCAAACTTTGAAAATTTAAAACATGTTATTAATTTAAGTGATACCCGTTCAGTCTGGGAGTTTGAACAGATGATCGGTCGCGCAACGCGATTGGATCCAAAAGACCCCGAAAAAATCGCTACTATTTGGGATACGGTAGTGGAAGGGAGGAAAGGAGGCCGGTGTACCCTGATCGGCTTGGCGGCTTTTTATGGGCAGCATAAAGAAGAATATCTGAACGGAGAGGTAATCTTTGGTCCGCCAGAAAGGAAACAAGTTTGCATGCCTAGCTTTGCTCCATTTTCCTTGTTCGGCATCGATGCCGAATTATCAGAAATAATTTTAGCCGAACAGATAGATAGAATAGCGACCCCGATGGATCACGAATATTTCAAAAAAATTGATGAAAATGTGAAGCCGGATTTGGCTGCGTTTGCACGCGCTGCCGGAGTTGGAGGCGCACGAAGCTTAACAGGCAGTCATCTTTCCTGGAGCGCAACATGCATGAACGGCGAGACTATTACATTTGAAACCTATGTTGCGCGGTGGGCTGCAGCTATGCAAATGGCAAAAGACACTACGTCGGCTAGGGAAAACATATGTGACTTTGTATATAAACTGCTGCATTTTGCCGGATGCACCGTGAAAAAAATGGACGCACAGTATTATGAAGATACTGAAGGTAATGTAAAACCTGATATGCGCCGGTTTGCAGGGGAGGCGGGTTTGGAAAGCCCTGCAGAATTAACGACGACACATTTTTCAGAAAAGATCACGTGCGAAAGCGGAAAGTATTTGAGCTTGCAAGCCTACGTGATTAAGTGTGCGCTTAAGACGAAAAGGGCTAAAACCCATGAAGAGGCCAAAGGGAACCAGGGAAGGCTTTTGCGTGAACTTTTACAGCGTTGCGGGTACGCCGTGAAAGAAAAAGCCGAAGTCAAGATCGAAATGGATGCGGCATACTTTAAAAACATTCAAGGCAATGTAATTCCCGATATGCAAGGCTTTGCCAATGCGGCCGGTGTTAAGAGTCCGGCAGATTTAACGACAACTGATATTCAGAAAAAAAGCAGATGTCAAAACGGGGAAATTCCTAATTTAGAAACATACATTTGTCGATGGGCAGTGAGTCTTGGGCATGCAAAAAATAATGACGATGTGCACTCGAAAATTTCCAAAATGCTCGATCAGCTTTTACGATACTGCGGATATGCAATCGCCGAAAAGATTGAGTTTGAGGAAATGGATGAGGCTTATTTTAAGAACATGAAAGGTACTGTAGAGCCGGATGTCGCTGGTTTCGTGGCTGCTGCCGGAGTTTCATCTGCTGCAGATCTTGCAGGCGTACAACACCGTTCTGTAAGAAGCAGGTGTAAAAATGGAGAAAGTCCAATGTGGCAAACCTATGTTGCAAGGTGGGCAAAAGCGCTTAAGCATGTAAAAAATGCAAAGGATGCACTCAAGGAATTTGATAAAATCAGCTGTAAGTTTTTGAGATATTGCGGATATGAGGTTGAAGAAAAAGAGGAATTTTTGAAAATGGACAAAGAGTACTTCATGAAAGTGCGACAAAATCTCATGCCAGACGTTGCTGGTTTTCTGGCTGCGGCAGGTGTTATGAGCGTTGCCGATCTTAGGGGGAGAAGGCATTTTGATGTTGAAAGCAGATGTAGTAATGGCGAAATTATTTCTTTGAAAAGGTTTATCTGTCGATGGTCAGTAGCCACGGGAAGAGTAAAAATCCAGAAGGACGCTGAAAGATGGTGCACACGTTTGCTAAGAGAATTTGTTGAATGGTATCAATCTCTCGATCTCTCGATCCCTCCGGCGGCGAATGTCCTTTCCGATGTGGTCTGCAAAGAACTTGAACCGGTTGTTAGAAAATCTGCCGAACGTTATAGAAAATTCGTAGATGTTGGCGATATTGTGAACGAAGTTTTTTTGAGGATCTTGGAAGTGTTGCAGCAAGATCCATCAGCCAGATTTGAAGCAGATGCTCTTGAGGAGCTTGTTGGTGAAGCCGCGGCACATTTGAGAAGAGATTCAGGAGACCACGGGGATGTGGAGTATATCGATACCTTCGCTCCACATAATCGATTTGATGGAGATTCTAAAGAAACCGCAGGTCACGTAAGTTTAATCAGCGATGTGGTAGAGAGACTTTCCGAGCCTGCAAGAACAATTATCTCAATGCAATTGGCTGGACATTCCGAGCAAGAAATCGCAACAGCTTTAAAAATCAAAAAACCAAAAGTAGCATCGTTGATTAAAAATGCTCATGAAGATTTTCGCAGATTGTATCAAATCAAAGAAGATTCCTAATCTCGGGGGTAAGGACACTACTTCCCTACTTCCTGCAGGGTTTTATTCACATCCAACGGGATTCCAGGACCCATCGTCGTGGTTACCGTCATGGATTGAATAAAAATACCCTTGGCTCCCGCCGGCTTGTTTTGCAAAATACCGCGCACAAAAGCCTTTAAATTTTCTTCTAAATGAGCAGGGCTAAAGGAAACCTTCCCAAAAATATTGTGAAGGTTGGCCAACTTATCCATACGGAACTCCACCTTTCCCTTAATAATTTCACCAATCGTTTTAGAAATATCAGTAGTTACCGTTCCAGCCTTTGGATTTGGCATAAGACCTTTCTGACCCAGCGTCTTGGCAACTTTACCAAGGTTTTTCATGACGTCCGGAGTAGCCACCGCCACATCAAAATCCAACCAACCTTTGGCAATCTTCTCTACCAAATCATCAGCTCCAGCCTCAATCGCACCCGCTGCCTTAGCAGCCTTTTGATTGGCCTCCATAACGAAAGCAATAACACGAACCGTCTTACCCGTACCATTTGGCATCACTACCGTTCCACGCAAAAGCTGATCTGCCTGTTTTGGATCCAAGCCCAGCTTCATGTGGACCTCACAAGAAGAATCGAACTTGGTGGTAGAAGTTTTCTTAAGGAGCTCAATTGCTTCGCCCAAGGCGTAAGCCTGTTTTTCTATTAACTTTTTGACTGCTACATATTTTTTACCGCGCTTTTTCATAGTGAATGAGTTACGATTACTAGATTGCTTCGCCCTAGGAGGGCTCGCAATGACATTTATTCTTCTATGGTGACTCCCATAGAACGAGCCGTACCAGCCACAATTTTCATAGCAGCCTCAATGGTATTGGCATTAAGGTCGGGCATTTTGGTTTGGGCAATTTCTTTAAGCTGAGCCTTTTTGAGAATACCAATCTTCTCTTTATTTGGCACACCCGAGCCCTTAGTAACACCAAGCGCCTTGCAAATAAGGAACGAAGCCGGCGGCGTTTTGGTAATAAAGCTAAACGTGCGGTCTTCGTAAATGCTGATTTCAACCGGCACTATCGTGTCACCCATTTTGTTGGTGCGGTCGTTAAACTTTTTGCAGAAATCGGCAATTTGTACGCCATGCTGACCCAATGCCGGGCCAATTGGCGGGGCTGGATTAGCTTTACCTGCTGGAATTTGAAGCTTTACGACGGTGAGAACTTTTTTGGCCATCAGTGCTAGCGAAGCGAGCACCTTCTATAAAACTGTAAGGGTGCGATGCTTCGAGTTAGAGAATAGAAAGCGAGGGAACTAAAGGGTTAACAGCTGAATAAACTTTTTTATCTGAGCGTGATAGGTTTTTACATAGGCAAAGCCATAAATGGTCTTCCCTATTTTGACCGTCAGGAAGGCTTCATCAGGCTTCTTGGCGTGGTTGATATAAAAGGAGCGATCTCCGTACGCGTTTGTTTCGTTGAGTGATAAATCTATATAGGGTTTTGTTTTGTTTTGCAAGAGAACATAAAGCTGAAGTGCGCGAATCTCATCTCGAAGGGATATTTCGGTGACGGCGGCAACAGGGGTGGCGCCGGGCGAAGCATCCTGTGAAACCTCAAAAAAATTGATGCCATCCACGGGAATTTGAGAAATATCGAGGAGCTGGTAAAGTTTCCCTTCAAAATGCTTCTCGGTGGGGCTTCCTGTAAAACCGGTAGCAGTGAATAATTCTGAGGTGAGTTTTGCAGAAGGGCTGGTGGTAATTGGCAATACCACGACCGGAGGCGACGGCTGAGCTGGGGGCGGAGAATCGTCCAAAGGCGCAGGAGGAGCAGATGATGCCAAGCCTGCCTCACCAGGAGAATCACTGGTTACACTTTCATCAAAAGAAACCACACTCGCGTTACCATCACCAAAATATTGACGCACCGCCAAATCAGCCATGACGGTTATAACCGAGACAACAAGAATTACGGTAAAAATAGTAAATTTATTCACAAACGTGAGCATACAATAAATAGGGATGAGGGAACAGGCCCAAGTCCTACGTTTGTAGATTGCTTCGCCTCGCTCGCAATGAAAATCCCTATTTTTTCCTTACCTGCGTAAAATCCAATTCCACCGGCGTCTCGCGACCAAAAATCGTAATCATCACCTTCACTTTGCCTTTTTCTTCATCCACGCTGTTTACAATACCATCGTAGTTTACAAATGGACCATCCAACACCACCACGTTGTCCCCAATCTGGAAATCAATCTTAAATTTGGGCTCAATGGCACCCATGCGGGTCTTTACTACATTCCATTCTTCGGCAGAAACCGGCACAGGAATGGTTCCAGATCCCACAAAGCCCGTCACGTTAGGCGTGTTGCGAACCACATACCAAGACTCATCCGTTACCAGCATATCCACAAGAACATAACCGGGAAAAAGCTTCTTTTTTTCTTCTTTGGGCTGGCCTTTTTTAATCACAATTTGGCTTTCTTTTGGCACCACCACATCAAAAATATAATCCTGCATACTGGTGGACTCTATACGCTGGAGGAGAGCCTCGCGAACGGCGTCTTCATAACCGGAATAGGTGTGGACAACATACCAGTGGCGTCCGGTACCGGGAGCTTGCTTTGGCATAAGAAGTGACTTTTAGCTCTGAGATAAAGTAAAAAGATAGCGGTACCCAAAATTGAAAATGAAATCAATACCGGCAATGGCGAGGGCAGAAATACCTACAAATACCACAACAAGGATGCAAATATTAACCGCACGATGACGGGTTGGCCACGCCACCTTACCAAGTTCCTGAAGACTTTCTACAAAATAATTGACGAAAGGGTTTCTTTTTTTAGGTTCCGTATTTTCAGACATAAATGTGGAGTTCACTTATTTGTAGCCTCGCCACGGCTCGGCCTCCTTTAAAAAGCGGCTAGGCCGAGAATTAAATTAACGTATATCCGTATTTTCTGCAAGAGGAATTTGCTCGCCGAATAGAAATTTTCCTTCGCTCCGTCACGCCTTGCGTGACTACGCTTCGGACCGCAAATTTCGCACTTATCCACAAGGTTATTTTCTGGTATAATGGTGGGATGCAAAAAAAGACAAAAAACAGGCTTTTAAGAGAACTGCTGATTTTTTTGCCGGTGCTCGGCATTATTTTGGGCTTAGACTCCATCTACCTTGCGCATGCCGCGGGAGGTTTTACTCCGGTTTCTGACGGACTCTGCGGGGAAGGCGCATTCCCATGCCCCGAAGGTGAAACTGGCGTTGCCATAGCCAAAAGCTTGGGTGCCCGCATTTTTGATAATACTCGTTATATCATCGGTGCCGTATCCGTGATTCTCATCGTAGTAGCCGGAGTGAAGTTGATTACGAGCGGCGGCAATGAAGAAGTTTTTGAAAAGCAAAAAACGACGCTCATTTATTCCGTCATTGGACTCTTTATGGTTGGCGCCGCTGGCGATCTCGCCATGATTTTTGAAGTAGACCGCGGCGGATTCCTTAAAGATCCTAACGTCTCTATTCAAAAAAGTCGGCTGTTTACGCGGACGGCAGAAGTCGTTCTCACCTTTATCAAATACATTATTGGCAGTATTTCCGTGCTTTCTATTGTGAGAAATGGCTTGCGTCTTGTGGTTTTGGGAGGCAACGAAGAAGAAGTGGGCAAGGACAAAAAGAATATTTTCTACGGCTTACTGGGTTTGGTAATTATTTTGATGGCGAACCCCATTGTGAACAAAGTATTTTTCAAAATTGATACCACCAAATATCCAGGACTGGAGCCGGTTAGGCCGGGAATTGATACCGCGCGTTTGATTCAGGAAATTACCGGCATTACCAATTTGATTGCGGCGATTGCCGGACCTGCCGCGCTGCTTTCATTGGTAGCTGGAGGACTCATGTATGTGCTTGCCGCAGGCGAAGAAGAAAAAACCGGCAAAGCCAAAAAACTTATGACGTGGTCACTTGTGGGACTCGTGATTATTTACGGCGCGTTTGCCATTGTGAGCACGTTTGTAGCCAGACAGTTTGAAGGGATTTAGTCTTCAAAATATGAACAAAATATTTATACAATTTCTTACGTTTTTAATTGCCACGAGCCTTTTACTCGGCATCAATTCTTTTGCCATAGCCGCTGAGGAAACAAAAGGTGCCAGCACTCCGGTGACAGACTTGAATGAAGTTTTAGGCAAAACGCCGCTGAGCAATTTTGAAGGAAAAATTCATCAACTTTCCAGCGTGGATCCCGGTGCCGATGTCATTACCACCATCATTTTTACGGCAATCGATTTCATGAAATATTTGATTGGTGCCATTGCCGTAATTTTCATTACGGTCAGCGGCATCAAACTTATTACGTCTGGCAAAAAAATCGATGAAGTTTCGGAAAAAGAAAAAGAAAATCTTAAATTTATTATTTACGGACTTATTTTGATTATTACCGCGGATGAGCTGGTGACCAAAGTATTTTTTGGCGATTACGGCGAGTGCGTTGCCAGCGCTTCCAATGCGCAAGAATGCGCCAAAGTGGGCGGCAGTTTGGTGAAAGGCGTTTATAGTTTGATTTTGGCCATGATGGCAACGGTAGGAATTTTCGTAGTAGTGCTCTCGGGTTTCCGGCTGGTTACTTCTACCGGAGATGAAGAAGTCATCAAAAAACAAAAATCACGGATGACCATGGCCGTGGTAGGACTCATCGTTGCGGCGCTTGGAGAATTTGTGGTGAAAGGAATTGTTTTTCCCGAAGCCGGAACACAAGGCATTGACGTGGAAGCCGCCAAAAAACTCGTCTACAACTTTACTAACTTTGTAGCGGCGTTTATTGGAGCATCAGCGTTTGTGATGCTCTTTTACGGCGGGTACTTGTATGTGATGTCCTTTGGCAACGAAGAGCAAACCGGCAAGGCCAAAAAAATCATCGTTGGCGCCATTGTTGGCATGCTCATCGCATTTGCGGCCTTTGGGGTGGTGGCAACAGTAACTTCACTCAACCCAGGAAGAACCAACATCAACTTGCCGCAAAATTTACCTGGACTCCCCAATAAGTAGACCCAATTCGCCTCCTGGGCGATTAGTCTCTTAAAGGTGGGGAAGGTACAGTGGTTATAACCACATAACCT
>JBBTWV010000013.1:0-14550 GCA_038062615.1 Patescibacteria group bacterium
CATGAAACTGGCGTGCCGAAGCGGAAATTACTCTTCGGCGGAAAGTCTCGGGTTGCAGATTCTGGAAGATTCTCCGGAGTACTCGCTCGCGCACGCGAACTTGGGCGATGTGTATTTCAATGAGGGGCGGTACGAGCTCGCTCAAGTGGAATATGAGCAGACTCAGCAACTCATGAATTCCGAGACCAAGGGCGCGAAACTGCGGCAGGCGCGGATGAAGTTCATTCGTTCGGATTTCGACGGCGCGGCGGAAATTCTCGAAAAACTCATCGAGGGGTATCACACCTACTATGACGATGCCATGTGCGATCTTTTTTTGTGTTACGAACGCTTAGGGGATGAGGAAAAGAAGGATGACATAGTGGATAAGATGCAAGTGAGAAGGTCTTTTTATCGCCGAACGGAGAACCTTTTGAAATCGTTTGAAGAAAATTCATAAGTTTTCAATGTAATTATTAATTTTATTTGTATGATGAAAAAAATTCTCATTATCGCGCTCTGTTTGATCCCTTTTGCCGCGTACGCCGAGGATGAAAATGCATCTTTAGAAAAGGTGGCATTCCCGGATGGGACTGTTGTTCAGCAAACGGGAACAGTGCGCCGCTACTTTATGAAAAATGGCCAAAAATGGAAAATCGCAGACGTTTTTACCTTCCGTGAGCTGGGTGTTCCGCAAAAGATGGTGGTGAAGGTCTCGCAGGATCAGCTTGAGCAAATTCCCGACGGTGAAGTCTTAAAAATTGCTCAGCCAAAAATCAAAGGCATTATTGATGCGCATGAGCACTACCGCGTGGGCGGGCATCTTAAAACTTATTTTAGTGTGTCAAAAAAACTGGGCATTGAGAAGACCGTATTTGTGCCTACGGGTTCGCCTCCCAATAATGTCGGTTTTAAAGAGAATATGGATGAACTTTTAGAGATGCAGAAAAAATATCCTGATCAAATTATTGCTCTTTGCTCAGTGAATGAAAAAGATCCCGATGCGCCGGAACTTTTTATGAAATGTTTGGATGAAGGCGGCAAAGGTTTAAAACTCATGGTCGGTCATCCGGATTATTACGATACGCCCATTGATAGCGATATTATGAAGCAACTTTTCCAAGTGGCCCGCGAGCGCGATGTACCCATGCTTTTACATGTAAGTATTATTACTGCTCCGCAGACGGAAGAGGAATTTAAGCGTTTGTTGCGTGAATTTCCTGATGTGCGCGTGCAGTTTGCCCATTACTGTTCCAGTATTTATGGCGAGATCCACACCGATAAGTGCTCGGCATTTTTAGACGAATTTCCTAACTTGTACATTGATCTTTCTATGGGTGGCGGCATCGAACGCTACCATCAATTTATGACGAAGGACATGCCCAAAATTAAGGATTTTGTGCTCAAGTATCAGGATCGCGTCTTTTTTGGTTCGGATATGATTCTGGCTAAGAGCGGACCGACGACCAATGGCAAATGGGTTCGCGGGCGCATGATGTGTGATTTAAGCCTGCATCAAAATAAGTGGTATCAGTGTCCGACGGTGAATAGCAAAGGGAAGTATGCTCTTTTACCGGGTTTTGATTTTTCTGATGAGGTTTTAAACAAGCTTTATATTGAAAATCCCAGGAAGTTTTATAAGTTGGACGCCGAGGAAGAGGGAAGTTAAAATTTGCGGTGTGCTGTTGCTGACTGGAGTGTTTCTAGAGCCAAAAGTCCGCATTTGATGCGTGCTGGGCCAAGCTCTGTTCCCAGGAATTCAAAGATGTTCTCCGAGTTCCATTTTGCGATTTCATCTAAAGACTTTCCTTTGGCTTCTTCGGTAAGGAGGGATGCGGCGGCCATGGAGATAGCGCAACCTTCGCCTTCAAATGAGGCATCGGCAATGTTTTGCGTCCCTTTGAAAAATTTCACATACACCCGAACGCGATCTCCGCATGTAACATTGGCGCCGGAACCGGTGAGGTCGGCATGCTTCATTTCCCTTTTGTTTAAAGGGTTTTTATAGAGGTCAATAATGAGGTTGCGATAGATATCCATACTTATACCTTAAATATTTTCTTAACTTTTTTAATTCCGCTGGCGAGTTTTTCTATATCTTCTTCCGTATTATATAAATAAAAACTGGCTCGTGCGGTAGCTTGGATTTTCATCCGTTCCATAAGCGGCATGCAGCAGTGGTGCCCGGCGCGAATAGCAATATTTTCAGTATCTAAAATGGCGGCAATATCATGAGGATGAATACCTTTGACGCCAAAGGAAATAACGCTGCTTTGGATTTCTGGATCGCAAGGGCCAAAGAGTTGTAGGTCCGGAATTTTGCCAAGGAGACTCAGCGCATGAGTTAAGAGTTTTTTTTCGTGACGGCGAATATTGCTGAGGCCAATTTCGCGTAGATATTGTATAGCTCTGCCAAGCCCGATCGCCTCAGCGATCGGCGGCGTGCCGGCCTCAAATTTCCAAGGCAGATCATTCCAAGTGGCGGATGTTTGGTGGACTTCTCTAATCATGTCGCCACCGCCCATAAAAGGATCCATGGTTTCCAGCATTTTTTCTTTTGCATAAAGCACGCCAATGCCGGTTGGCCCACACATCTTATGGCCGGAGAAAGCCAAAAAATCACAGTCGAGATATTGAACATCCAGCGGGAGGTGCGGTGCGCTTTGGGCTGCATCCACAAGAACTTTAGCGCTAATGGCATGCGCTTTTTGGATGATAGGCCGCAGTGATGTGATGGTCCCCAGCGCATTGGAAACATGGCTTATGGCCAGCATTTTAGTCCGCCGTGTCATCAAATCACTGAGTTTATCAAGCTGCAAAACGCTGTGACTGTCAACATCTAAAAATTTGAGGTGGCATTTTTTGCGCTTTGCGAGCATTTGCCAAGGAACGATGTTGCTATGATGTTCCAGCACGGTGAGGATGATCTCGTCGCCTTCCTTAAGCCATTTGTTACCCCAGGCATAAGCCACTAAGTTAATCGCTTCCGTCGTTCCGCGCGTAAAAATAACTTCTTTTTCGCTCGCGGCATTCAAAAACTTTTTCACCTCTTGGCGTGCACCTTCATACGCTTGCGTTGCACGCTCGCTCATAGCATAAAGCCCACGGTGTACGTTGGCGCTGTACTCTCCGTAGTATTCATCCATAGCATCAATAACGCACTGTGGTTTAAGTGACGTTGCCGCGCTATCTAAATACACCAACGCCGGCTGTTTTTTAAAAATGGGGAAGTCTTTGCGCATATCAGGCAGAAGCATACCCTAACATAACCTTATCTGTAAGCCAATTCCCATGGGGTTGCAAATAAGCTGATGTGTGTTATAGGTGGTGTATGAGTCGTGTTATTGATCGTCTCGGCGCACTGGTCGAGAATCATCCTAAAACATCAATTCCAGTAGCTGCTACTACGCTGGCAATTGCTGCGGGTGTGGCGGATCAGGCTTTGGAAATGGTTTTTCCTGGATCCGGAGATGTACGGCGAACTTCTCTTGCCGTTGTTGCTGCGATCTTTGTTCCAGAAATTATGGGATGGGTTGGCAATCGCGCTTTTCCTATAAGAGAAAGATAAATTTTAATTTTTTCTTTATGAAACTCATAAAGTTTTCCGCCGTCATGGCACTCTTAGTCATTTTGTCCGGATGCTTTCAGTCGGATTCGCAAGTTGAAGCACCAGAAATATCGCCACTGGTTTCTCCAGTGGTTGAGTCCACAATTCCTGGGACCTCAACGCCAGGGACTTCAACCCCTGGAACCACATCAGAAATAACTTCTCCGCCTTCGGTACAAGTTACCTTTGATGGTTGCGGCAAAACGGAGAAATATGCGCAGGAAGTTTGGTATGAAAATTTTAAAACGGCGGCAGCCGCAATTCTGCCTCAATCGCCAGAAGCTTGTTATTCCAAAAATGGATTTATGGTAGTGCTCATGGTTCCCGGAGGATACTGCGAAGGATCAACGCTCTATAAATATTCCATTGGAACCGCTGCCCTCCAAAAGGCAACTGTAGACTCCAAAGAGCGAGGATGCTTGGCTTCTCCTCAGCAGTTTGGAAGGCGTGATGGCAATGTTATTAAGTTAGTGGGTACTGAAGGCGATGCCGGTTGTGGATCTCAAATGTACTTCGATTACGACTTCATCAATAATAAAATCACGCTCATAAAAGAACTCAGACAGTGCGAAGGGGATAAGGAAGGAAAGTGGCAATACTATTGAATGAGCACTTAGGCGTGTTTGAATTTTTGCGCGATGAGCTCTTCCACTTTTTCTGGCTCAGGAAAGCTTTGTGCGAGAGTTTTTAAGAAACCTTCGGCAATGGCTCTTATAGCGGTTTCTTCATCTATGCCGCGTGCCGCTGCGTAAAAAAGCTGCTCTTCATCCACGCGCGTCATGGAGGCAGAGTGCGTGGCCATCACGTCATTCGTCTCAATTTTGAGCCCGGGAATAGCGTTCATTTTGGCTTCCGGTGAGAGCAAGAGGGTGTGTTCCAAAAGTCGTGCTTGAGACTGCTTGGCACTTTGAGTAATAATAATATTTCCATCAAATCTTCCCTGAGCTCGGCCGGTCAAAATGCCTTTGGATTCAATTTCTGCAGTTGAATTTTTTCCGGTGAGCACCGTGTTGGAGAACATGTCGAAAATTTGATCACCATTCCCAAAGTATATGGTTTTTTCTTGTACCGTACTTTGTGCGCCAGCTAGTTGCGTATCCACCAAAAGGCTTGAGATAGCCCCGCCGAACATCCCAAAGAATGATTCCAAGTGGGCGCCTTCTTCTAATGTTGTGCGGATAATCATTACCGAATGCTGAGTCTCAGTGCCGTTTTGAAGGTAGGTGAGTTTAAGTTGTGAATGTGGCTTGAGTGTTATTTCTAAAAGAGAAATTCCTGCTTGGGCCTCTAAGATGGGGAGTTCTAATGATTGGCCTTCAGGAACAACAATACTCATTTTTTGTCCTGCTTCCTGTTTATGAGGAGCATTACCCACGACCTTCTTTGGTCGTCCTGACTGAAGAGTATTAAATACATCAGCGATTTTTTCTTCGGAAATATTTTTCCAATCAAAAGTTGTCATAGATAACTTCATATTTATCCAATGGCGCCTAGCGTCTCCATTTCCAATTCAATTAAGCGATTCATCTCCACGGCATATTCCAGCGGCATGGCCTTCACAATGGGCTCAATAAAGCCATTTACGATCATCGCCATGGCTTCGTCTTCAGAGAGTCCGCGGCTCATGGCGTAAAACAACTGCTCTTCGCTGATTTTTCCCACGGTGGCTTCGTGGCCGATGGAAACATCATTTTCAGCAATCTTCATGTCCGGCACCGTGTCTGAAATCGAATGATCATCCAAAATGAGAGCGTCGCACCGCACCTGCGCTTTGGATCCATGCGCACCTTTTAAAATGTTCAAAAGTCCGCGATACACCGCCTTGCCGCCATTTTTGCTCAAGCTCTTCATCACCACTTTAGATGTGGTATTGGGTGCCGCATGAATTACTTTTGCGCCGGTATCTTGAACTTGATTGGTATTGGCAAACGCAATGCCAAGGTGATCGGCATGCGCTCCTTCGCCTTTCAAAACACTGCATGGGTAAAGCATGGTGCAGCCCGAACCCATGTTGCCGCCCACCCATTCCATAACGCCATTTTTTTCTACAATGGAGCGTTTGGTGTTGAGGTTATAAGTATTTCGGCTCCAGTTTTCCACACTGGAATAGCGGAATCTTGCGCCTTCTTTTACAAATACTTCTACGAGTCCGGCGTGCAAAGAAGGTGTCTCGTATTTTGCCGCGGAACAGCCTTCTATATAGGAGCCTTGTGCGTTTTTGTCTATAATAATGAGCGTGTGTTCAAACTGGCCCATGCCTTTGGCGTTCATGCGGAAGTAAGCTTGCAGAGGTTGATCCACATTCACTCCCTCGGGAATAAAAATGAACGTGCCGCCGCTCCAAACCGCGCCGTGAAGTGCCGCAAACTTGTGGTCATGCATCGGCACGCACTTCATAAAATACTGCTTCACTAACTCCGGGTAGAGTTGAAGTGCCGTGTCCATGTCTTCAAAAATTACTCCCAGCTTGCCCCATTTTTCTTTAAGCTTGTGGTAGACGTTTTTGCTTTCGTACTGCGCTCCCGCACCTGCCAGGTATTTTCTTTCAGCTTCCGGTATGCCAAGTTTTTCAAAAGTCCGTTTAATATCATCCGGCACTTGGTCCCAGCTGTGAGCGTTAGTGACCTCGCCCGGTTTGGCGTAGTAAATAATCTCTTCAAAATTCAAATCGCTTAAATTCGGCCCCCACTTTGGCATTTCTTTTTTAAAGAAAACTTCCAGCGACTTAAGCCGATGTTCCAGCATCCATTTGGGCTCATTTTTTTCGCGCGAAATTTGCCGCACAATTTCTACGTCCAACCCTTTGCGGGCTTTGCTCATGTAGCTCGATTGATTGGCTTGATCCAACGTTTCGCGGTTGAGATCCTTAATGTAATCAAGTGCCGTAGTCATAATTATTTCACCTTTAATTCTTCGCGGATCCAGTCGTAGCCTTCTTTTTCAACGCGCTCGCCAAGTTCCGGTCCGCCAGATTTTACAATGCGACCGTCCATCATCACGTGAATAAAATCCGGTTTCACATAATGCAAAATGCGTTGGTAGTGAGTAATGAGCAACATGCCGCGAGTAGGGGAGGCCAGCTTGTTAATACCCTCGGAGACAACTTTTAGCGCGTCCACGTCCAAACCGGAATCGGTCTCGTCCAGAATGGCAATTTTTGGCTCCAGTAAAGCCATCTGTAAGATCTCCATCTTCTTTTTTTCTCCGCCAGAAAATCCCTCATTCATACTGCGATTCATAAATTTGGAGTCGAGGGAAAATTCCGCCAGCTTGGCTCGCAATAATTTTCTAAATTCAATGGGCGAAAAAGGAGTCTCGCCGCGTGCCTTGCGAACCGAATTTACTGCCATTTGCAAAAATGAAATCACCGAAACTCCCGGAATTTCTTTGGGATACTGGAAGGCCAAAAAGAGCCCACGCTGAGCGCGCTTATCAGCTTTTAAAGCGGTTACATCTTCTCCGCTTAAAACGATCTCACCGCCAGTCACCTTATATTTTGGGTGTCCCATACAGGCATTGGCAAGCGTGGATTTTCCCGAACCGTTAGGGCCCATCACGGCATGAACTTCTCCTGGCTTCATGTGGAGCGTGACGCCTTTTACGATCGGCTTGTCTTCAACATTAATCGCGAGATTTTGCAGTTGTAACATAGGGTGGGGCTTGTCTGCCGGCGGGCAGGTTTAAGGTATCTTCTAGAGTTTTACTTTTTAAAAACTGCGTGAGCACTATTTTGGCATCCTGCCATGTGAATTTTATGTTGCATTGGGATTCGCTTCCGCATTTGGCGCCTTTGTTTTCGCAGCAGCGAACGGGTGAAACGGGTCCTTCTAGCGTTTCTAAAATTTCCATAATGGTGATTTCCCGCGCTGACCGGCTTAAGCAGTATCCGCCCTCGCGTCCTTCTTTACTGGTTACTAATCCGGCTTCTTTAAGCGGAATAATAATTTGTGAAAGATAAGAGAGAGAAAGATTTTTCGCCTCGGCAATTTCTTTTAAAGCCACAAACTTTTTTCCCTCGCGCATTTTTTCTGCCAGCGCGGAGAGAAGCAAAAGTCCGTAATCGCCTTTTGTTGAGACTTTAAACATGATGAATTAAACTCTTAGTAAAGCAGTAGGAGTATAAGAATCCCTTTAGCTAAGGTCAAAGAAGGCATCTTGACAAATATTTTTGCTAATGTAGATTGTAACTCTTATAAGCAAAACACCATCAATTCCATCTGAACCTGCTGTGCCGCCTCGTATGCCTGTGGGTATGACTCCCGATCAGGCCGTTGAATTTATTTTCACGAACATAAGAAATCACGAACAGTTTCGGCAGCTTCGCGCAGATTGGCTCATGGAGGAGAGTGATGCAATTAGGAGAGATGTTCGGTTTTTGGCTTTAATTCTGGCTGTAGGAAGATATGCCGACAGAACTGCTGATAAAAATGATCTGCGATTTCCTATCGTTCAGCTCGGCAGGAGGGTTGATCCGAATTGGCCGAGTGATAAATTTTAAAGTAATATTGGGGCGTGTTCCAATCTCCCGGTGCTGTCGCATTTCATCTCGGCCCACTCACCATTCATTGGTACGGCATCCTTATCGGCACGGGGGTTTTGCTCTGTTATTCGCATGTTCTGCGCGAGTGCAAGCGTCGCGGTATAAATCCAAAAGCCATTGATGACATGGCATTTTGGGTGGTTTTGGCTGGAGTTTTAGGCGCACGAATTTATTACATCATTTTTGAGTGGGGTCATTTTGCGGCAGACCCGTGGCAAGTTTTTCAAATTTGGAATGGTGGACTGGCCATTCATGGCGCCCTCATTGGCGGAGGTCTTGCTCTGGCCTATTTTGCTTGGCGACATAAACTGCCGTGGCTACTTTATGCCGACATCATCAGCCCAGGAGTTTTATTGGCCCAGGCTCTTGGACGGTGGGGAAATTTTTTTAATAGTGAGGCGTTTGGTGCGCCAACTTCACTGCCCTGGAAGCTTTTTATTCCGGAATCCAACCGTCCTTCTGGCTATGAAGAATTCGAATTCTATCATCCCACTTTTTTGTATGAGTCACTTTGGAATTTTGCCGGATTTGTGATGTTGATTTGGCTGGCGAGGCAGAAAAAAATGGCGACACGGCGCGGAATGGTCTTTTTTGCCTACATTGCTTGGTATTCTTTCGGCCGATTTTTTATAGAAGGCTTACGAATGGACAGCCTCTACCTTGGTTCCTTACGCGTGGCACAAATCGTCAGTGCTGTCAGCTTCTTTTTTGCCGTTTATTTGATTTTTCGAAGTAAAAAAAGTAGTATGAGAGATACTCATTAACGGGCTCGCGAAAATTTATTTTTTAATTTTTCCCCTATGGAAACCGTCTTCTTTTTTAAGAACATGATGAGTAGCGAAGAAGAAAAGCTCCGGGAATATTTTGCTAAGAAGCTTCCCAGTTTGGAGAAGCTGCTTTCTCATTTTCCGCCGGATGGCGTCATGCTCCATGTGAAGGGTGAGAAGTTCAAAAAGCACTCGGCCTATGAGGTGGAACTTATTATGAAGATGCCGGGAGAAACCCTTACGGCTCGTGAAGCCAGTCATCAAATCACCAAAGCCGTGGACCTTTCCCACGATCGCTTAGAAATGCAGATCAAAAAATCGGTGACGCAGGTGCGGCGTCAGCATCGCAATATTAAGGCTCGCAGTAAGCTTAAAATGGAGACGCACGTTGTTACGGAAAATTTTCAAACTCTTTGGGTCGCGTGAGCTGTTAAAAGGCCAGGACTTTTGCTGCGCTGAGATAGGCTACAAAAATCAGTGAGAGCATCATGAACTGAAAGGCGCGATTTAAAGGGCGCCTTTCTTCAAATCTTTGAGCATGCGCAAGATTCCACACGCCCACGCCAAAACTAAAAAATGAAAAAATCAGGAGGATGATGATGCCGGGCTGGGTATTCCAAAATGCTAAGGGAAGTGGCGTCAGTTTTGCCAAAATAAATTTGCTCGCCGCTATCAAAACCAAAAAATGTACGGTTTGATCCAGCAAAAAACTTCTGCCAAACGTGCCGTGATGATTTTGATATCGAATTTTTACGGAATCAATAACTCCGTGCGCGGCACCCAGCAAAAAGGCGAAGGTAAGGGCATCCGGGCGAAGCGTTGCAAGGCAGGCAGCGGTTAAAACGGCATGAACCAGTGAATGGATGACGACTCCGGCTTGGCGTTGCTCCTTCAACTTGGCAAGCCACTTTGGCTGTAAGAGAAAATCCGCGGCGAGATGCGCTATAAAGAGTGGATTCATAACTGCTTGCTATTTTTCTTTACCCGATTCAGGAATTCCGTAGAGATTTTGTTGGCCATTGTGGGGCTGGTTTCCATGAGTTTCACAAAGTCTTCTTTTTTGAGTTCAAAAACTTCGCAATCGGTAATGGCGATGGCTGTGGCATTGCGCGGCTCGCTTAAAACCAAAGACATCTCGCCAAAAAAATCGTTATCGCTTAATGCGGCAAGCTCACGGTCTTCACCCGCTGGTTCCTTCTTGGTGATTCTCACCATACCGTGCTTCATGATGTACATGCCGCCGTTGGTGTCTCCTTCCAAGAAAAACGTGTACCCTACGGGATAATAATTGAGCACAATATTTTTTATAATCTCCTGATGTTCCTGCTCATTGAGGTCCGCAAAGAGAGGAATTTTTTGGAGAATGGGAAGGATGATGTTGTTATCCATATCAGATTATTATACCATAATAACAATGAAATACCAAGCTCCTGAGATCGAACGAAAGTGGCAAAAGGTTTGGGAAGAACGTGGTTTACACACCACTGATTTGAACAGCAAAAAAACGAAGTACTACGCGCTGGTGATGTTCCCGTATCCTTCTGGTGACAAGTTGCATATTGGACACTGGTACAACTACGCGCCAACCGACAGTTTTGCCCGTTATATGCGCATGCGTGGCATGAATGTGCTGGAGCCTATGGGTTTTGATAGTTTTGGTTTGCCCGCCGAAAACTATGCCATTAAACATGGCGTTCATCCCAAAAAATCTATTGCGCACAACATTGCCACCATGGAGCAGCAGCTCAAAGCAACGGGTGCCATGTACGACTGGAGCAAGGAGGTGGTGACGAGTTCGCCGGAGTATTACAAGTGGACGCAATGGATGTTTTTGCAGCTCTATAAGCGAGATTTGGCTTACCGCAAGCAGGCGCCGGTAAACTGGTGCCCAAGTTGCCAGACGGTGCTGGCCAACGAACAGGTGCAGGATGGCACATGTGATCGTTGTCATAGCCAAGTTACCAAGCGGGATCTCACGCAGTGGTTTTTTAGCATCCGCCAGTATGGTGACCGGTTGCTGGAATTTGGCGGTTTGCAGTGGCCGGAAAAAACCAAGCTCATGCAGCAAAATTGGATTGGAAGATCTGAGGGCGCACAAATTGATTTTGAGCTGGAGGCTGATAAAGATAATGAGATTCGTGGCACGGGAGAAAAAGTTACCGTGTTTACCACACGTATTGATACGCTTTTTGGATGTACGTATGTGGTGCTGGCACCGGAACACCCCTTGGCGCAAAAAGTGGCTACCAAAAAGCATCGCACGGAGGTTCAGGAATATTTGGAGTCCACGCGCCGCAAGAATGACATTGAGCGCAGCAGTGAAGAACGGGAAAAAACGGGTGTCTTTACCGGCGGGTTTGCGGTGAATCCGGTGAACGGAGAAAAAGTTCCGGTGTGGGTGGCAGATTATGTTTTGGCTTCTTACGGAACCGGCGCGGTGATGGCGGTTCCAGCACACGACGAGCGCGATTTTGCTTTTGCCAAAAAATATAAGTTGCCGATTCGTACCGTTATTAAGCCGCGCGTGGGCATTGCCAAAGAAGGCGAGCCATTCACGGAAAATGGCTTGCTGCTGGACAGCGGCGAGTTTACGGATCTTTCTTCGGAGGAAGCGCGCATGGAGATTGTAAAATTTCTGGAGGAGCAAAAAAAGGCGCGCTTCACGGTTTCGTATAAGCTCCGCGACTGGCTCATCTCACGTCAACGTTACTGGGGAGCGCCGATCCCCATTATTATCTGCCCAAAGTGTGGCGATGTTCCCGTACCAGAAAAAGATCTTCCGGTAATTTTGCCAGATGATGTTGATTTTGAGCCGAAAGGGGATGGCAAATCGCCACTTGCCTCATGCCCGGAATTTGTAAAAACAAGATGTCCAAAATGTAAGGGGCCTGCCAATCGTGAAGTCGACACCATGGACACCTTCATGTGTTCCAGCTGGTATTTTTTGCGCTACGTGGATCCTCAAAATGATAAGGCCGCTTTTGATCCCAAGATGGTAAAAAAATGGCTTCCCATAGATCTTTACGTTGGTGGTCCGGAACACGCCTGTATGCATCTTTTGTATGCCCGCTTTTTTACCAAAGTTTTATATGACGCCAAACTTATTCCTTTTGATGAACCTTTTACGCGGCTGGTGCACCAAGGAATGATCACCAAAGACGGTGCCAAGATGAGTAAGTCCAAGGGCAACGTGGTCTCCCCCGATTCGTTTGTGACTCAGTATGGAAGTGATGTGTTCCGCATGTACCTCATGTTTATGGGGCCGTTTACGGAAGGTGGTGACTGGAACGACCGTGGTATTACCGGCATTGCTCGTTTTGTGGATCGAATGTGGACACTTATAAATGCTCTGCATGCGGAAAAAGACTCACCAGAATTAGTGCGTGAGCTCCATCAAACTATTAAAAAAGTTACCGAACAGATTGAGGTTTTTCATTTTAATACGGCGATTGCCTCTATGATGGAACTTCTTAATGCTACGACTCAGTCTGGAATGTCTCTCAAATCCAAGAAACTTTTTGTGCAGGTGCTGGCTCCGTTTGCGCCTCATTTAGCTGAGGAGGCATGGGAAAAATTAGGTGCCGAGTTTAGTATTTTTGAGACCACCTGGCCGAAGTTTGATTACAAACTCCTCCAATCTGCGACTTTTGAATTAGTCGTGCAGATCAACGGCAAGGTGCGTGCTAAAATTCCTGCTGAGGTAGGTATTACCAAAGAAGAAGCTATTGAAGCGGCACTTTCACAACCTGGCGTGCAGACCCAGTTAAAGGGCAAAAAACGTCTCAAAGAAATTTTTGTTCCGGACAAACTCCTCAATATGGTGGTTGGCGAGTGAGCTTTTTAGTTCATATTGATTTGCGGAATTCCACCCACGCGATGGATGGAAAATGTTTTGGTCTTGTTCGCCGTTGCGGTGTCTCGTATGCCCAGGGTGAGGAGGGCAACATTTGGGATAGCTACTCCTTCACATCGCAAACTGGCATCAGCACTCCCTGCCGAAAAGCGGATGGTGGCATTAGGCGTGCAGTTTTGCGTTGAGAAAATTTTGAGCTGCGTACCGCCGGCGAGCGTCAATTTGCTGTTCATCTCATCTGTAATGATACCGGTTTGATTCTCGCTAAAAATAACCGCCGAGGTGGTTGGGTCCCATTCAAATCGAACGCCGTACGATTTTATGGAGCTGTCTTTATTGGCCTCCGCTAGGCTTCTTGCTTGCTGAACCAAGAGAATGAGTTTATCAAACGAGTTGTTAAATCGCAGGGAACGGGTAAGTGAACCGGTTCCCGCAAGAACTGACGCCGTAAGAATCAGCACGATGGCGATGACGATGATCAACTCAATAATGGTATATCCTCCGCGATTCATGATCTTCATATTATAAGGTTGCGCCGCTGAGCACTACGGTAAATTCACCGCGCGGGGATTTCGTTTTAAAATGGGACGCGGCTTCTGTAATCGTTCCACGGAAAATTTCTTCAAACATTTTTGTCATCTCGCGGCATACGGCTATTTTGCGATCAGCCCCGACGCTTTGTAGAAGCTCTTCCAAGGTTCGTAAAATCCGATGTGGGGCTTCATACAAAACAATCGTGTGTGGAAAAGCAGCCAGTTCTGCAATAAGTTTTTTGCGACCTTTTTTGAGCGGCAAATATCCTAAATATAAAAAACGGTGGGTCGGTAAGCCAGAAACCACGAGTGCAGTAATTACGGCGCTGGGGCCTGGAATCGCTGTCACAGGAACATTTAATTCAATAGCTTTTTGAATCAACAAAAAACCAGGATCCGAAATTCCCGGCGTTCCGGCGTCAGAAATCAGCGCTAAGTTTTTGCCTTCTAACAAAAGCTGTCCGAGTTTTTCCAGCTGAGACTCTGGACTGTGGCTATGGAATGAAAGTTGCTGAGTGGCAATCTCGTATTTTTTGAGCAGGATGCCGGAATGACGGGTATCTTCGGCAACCACAAAATCGGCTTCTTTAAGCGTTCGGATGGCTCGCAACGTGATGTCTTCAAGATTCCCGATGGGCGTGGCAACAACAGAAAGCATGGTCGGTTATTTTAGGAACCTAAAAATTTGATTTTGGTTTTTTATGAAACCACTTGGTTTTCCATTCTTTGAGTTTTTCAACCATCATTTTCCCATGTTTTGGGCTGATAAGCGGAATGGCAATCAAAATAAGGATCCAGCCTTGCAAAATGGGTACTACCAAGCCAATGAGTCCAAAAAAGAGGATAACCAGTCCGGCGGTGATGCGTAAAAGTGAAACGAGATCGCGATTCATGTTTTTTGAGGAGTTATCAGTGGTGGACGCAGGTAGAGCGGAGTAATAATGTGGGCTGGCCTGAGGAATTTTTTTGGCAGTTTGAGGATGATTTGGGTAGCGCTTGGCAGTTCTTCTGACGGTATAAACTTCCACTCGGGGTGTTGCTTTTGGAATTTTTCAAATTCTTGATGCTCATTTTCCGTTATATCACCGTAAAACGCCAGTGCTTTCAGTTTGATGGAAGGCCTTTCCAAAGAATGCAGAGCTTCTTGAATAGGCAGAATTTCGGCGGCCGTTTTACTCCCAAACCTCAGCACATAATTGCCGCCGGCGTGTAGAAGACAAATAGCATTTTTATCCGGTGCGCGTTTTTTCCAGAGAATTCTATTATCTACG
>JBBTWV010000014.1:0-7607 GCA_038062615.1 Patescibacteria group bacterium
TTACCGCAAGAAGGACAGGCTTGTTGATTGAGCGCAGGGTTTCCACAAGTGGAACACGTAACCACGTTTACGTAGGCATTAATTTTGCGGAACTTTTTAGCGGCAAACGAAGCGTAACGGTGAGCGGTACGAGATTGGGAAACTTTCTTTTTGGGTACCGGATGCTTTGCCATGAGAGTGAATCAAAATATAATTTTCATTGCCGCAGGAGAAGTGGCGGCAGGACAATCGCACATTTTTAGATTGAGATTGCTTCCACACCTGTCGCACAGGCCTTTACAGCCATCCGAGCATATCGGAACCGCCGGAAAATGCAAGAGAATTTCCTGCCGGACCATATCATATAAATTGAGCCCATGAGTGTGCCGATCCACATAAAAAACCTCTTCATCCGGGGCTAAATCACGCTGCTCAAGATCCAGGATAAACTCCCGGGTAGCCGTGGGAACAATAATAGGAAGTGTAAAATTTTCAAGACAACGATTACAGCGACTCTGCGCCGCCGTAGTTAAATCCGTAAGTTGAACATGAATTTCATGGGGTAGCTTTAAAAAAAGCACATCCGATTTCACATGTTCGATCAAAAAAATCTCATCCGCGGGCGGAAGGATGAGCGACTCGTCCATTTCAAACTCTATTTTTGAGCCCTGGCGCTTGTGTAAAAACCCGCCGACGTCGTAGGTAAACATGGATGGGCTTATACTAGCGCGAAATGCAAGATTTCACAACCGCTTGAAGCTGAGAAACAGAATCAGAAAGCTGAGCCACCGAAGATGCTAAAGTTTCCTGAGAAAGACTTTGAGAGTAGCGATCCGCAAAAGCCTGCGCTTCTTTTTGAGCAGACTGTACATTGGCGGCTATGCGACCTAAATCAAACTCACAAGCGTTGCGTGCCAGTTCAACTTCGTAAGCGGCTTCAAAACTGTCCACACTCGGCAAAACTTTTTCAAGGTCGCCGGCATTGGCAATATCGGCAATAAGCGCACGACCGTGTTCATGACATTCTGTCATTTTAAATCGTTCGCAATCGCGGACAAAAGTACCAAGAGCAGAAAGCAAAACTTTCTTGGCTTCTTGAGGATGAGCTCTCACCGTTTGCGCGGTTTCACCAGCCGTAATCAGAGAAGTTTGGAACTCATCACCCACCACAGGAGCAGCGCCAAATACAAACATAAGTGCCATTACTGCGGTAAGAGGCACGCGCCACTTTTTAAAATTTTGGCGGGCTAGGCGATAAGCACCAACGTTTCTTGGGTGCCCGGCATGTCCTTTTTGGTATGAACCGCGTCGTTCCATAAATATTTGGTGTTAAGTTTTGGTTTTGTTAAATCTGATAATTATAACACAACAAAGGGGCTCCCCGCAAGTCTGCCTTATAGGTAGGCAGGTGTGCGGTGGAGCCCCTCGAGAATTACCTTTTTACAATCTTGAGATTCAATTTAATTAGAATCCAAAATCCAATTCTTCTGATTCATCGCCAGAATCAAGACCAGCCGTTTCGCTGAGTGTTGATTGGAAATCTTCGAGAGCAGAAGTAAGGTCATCAACCGTTTTGACCTTCCTCAAATCTTTCAAAAGTCTTCCATAAGCCTTAACACAGTCTGACTGGTCTCCTTCGTCCTCAAAAGATCCGCAGACCTGAGTCATAACTTTTGGAGTGACGACTCCCTGTACCTTCTTAACAATGGCTTTAACTTGAGATTTTTTAACCTTGCCACCATTCAAGAGACTAAGAACCGGATCAATACCTTGTCCAATAAGAGCCTGTACCTGAGTGCCTGCCGTATCAGACTCTTCCAAATCGCTGAAATCAATAGGAGCAATATTCAAAGTCGGAGCGGCTTGTTTCTGGCCTTTTGTTGGTTTGGAGTAGTCACCATACTGGCTCAAATCGTACTGGCCTTCTGTCTTATCCTGGCCGGGAAATCCACCTTCCACACCTTTACCTTGACCGGGGAATCCACCTTGGAATCCTTTTCCGCCTTTTGTTCCACCTGGAGGTGGTGGTACATCTCCATCTTCAAACATATTGCCTTCTGGTGCTTGAAATTCTGGAGTCATTCCATCTTGTTTGCCACCTTGTTTACCACCACCTTGTTTACCACCACCTTGTTTACCACCCTGTTGGAATCCACCTTGCTGGCCACCCTGTTGTTTACCACCCTGCTGAAATCCACCTTGCTGGCCGCCCTGGAATCCACCTTGCTGCTTGCCTCCCTGTTGCATTCCACCTTGTTTGTCACCTTGCATTCCACCCTGGAATCCGCCTTGTGTTCCACTCGGCTTAACACCTTGCTGCATTTCGCCTTGGAATCCGCCTTGTGTTCCACCCTGTGGCTGAACACCTTGTTGTTGCATGCCACCTTGTGGCTGGCCTTGTGGAGCACCCTGTGGCTGTTGTCCACCTTGCTGCATTCCACCTTGTGGCTGGCCTTGTGGAGCACCGAACTGTGGTTGTCCTTGTGGAGCACCGCCTCCAGATGGTGGAGTACCCATTTGTGCGCCTCCTCCCATATCACCTCCTGGTGGAGGAGTTTGAGCCAAAGCTGGCACAACCGTTACGAGTGCGAGCACTAAAGCGGCTCCAAGCAAGAAGTGCTTCATTTCAGAAACAGCTTCTGCAAATACTTTGTGTTTGTGATGTCCCATATGTTTGTTTTAATTAGATAATAAATTATTTGATTGAAATGCGACCTTACCGTCACAGAATTCATTTCATAGTTGAGAAATAGGGGTTAAGGAATAAAGTTTAAAAACAGAATTAGTTGGTTGCCGGCACCGTTGTAGTTGCTGGAGTTGCTGGCGAAACCGACGTTGAAGGGCCGCCATTAAATGGCATCGGAGGGATAAAGTTATTTTGTGGCATTGGCCCATTGTTGGGCTGACCTCCAAAGTTAGGACCGCCTTGTTGTCCAAAATTCATGGGACCGCGATTATTAAACTGGCTGTTTTGGCTATTCATTTCTTGCATCTCAGCTTCCCGCTCTTTTCTCTCCGCATCACGATCCTGTTTTTCTTGGTCGCGTTGCACTTTCATAGCGGCGGTGTAGCGGGTCTTAATTGTTTTGAGAGCCGCCTTCACGGTTGTTACTGAGGACTTTTGAACTTTCTTGAGAGATTTTTGTACATCCTTCATCTGCTTCTGAATCTTTTTGACCGTAGCAAAATCTTCATCGTCATACGCACTCTTGAGATCGTCGCCAAGGGTTTCAAACTGTTCCTGGGCATTGTCTAATTGATCGCCAATACCGGCAACCTCAGGACAGCTGATGCCTACGTCCTCACAAGCACTTTCAATTTGATCCACGGCTCCACGAACGCTGTAAGCATCCACCCGAAGTCCCATAAAAGGATTCGGGCCGCCGCCACCGCCCATCGGGCCTGGACCGCCCATCCCGCCACCCATCGGAGGAGGGCCCATCATTCCACCGCCCATATTCGGGCCACCCATTCCGCCTCCCATATTCGGGCCACCCATTCCACCACCACCGAAACCGCCTCCCATACCAAAATCTCCCATTGGAGGAGGACCCATCATTTGGCCACCGCCAAATCCACTTCCACCCTGGAAGCCGCCGAATTGTGCACTTGCAGGGCCAACCGTAGCCAAAACCAGGAGAGCTAACGTTGCCCCGAAAATGGCATGTTTAACCGTATGTTTTTGTACCGACATAGTATTTGTGTTAAAAAATAAATGTTATTAATATATTTTTGTGGGAGGTTGCGCCCTTCGTGCGCATTATTGGCTTAGCCTCGCTACGGCTCGGCCTCCCAGAAGTTTTTTTACTTCTATTGCTATTGTACTACATTAAGTAACCAATGTCAAACATTCAAAAAACATTATTGACATGGGCAGAAGTCAGCCGACCAGCTGCTCGGCATAACCTAAATGCACTCAGAAAGCGCGTCGGTGCGAGCGTCCTCCTAGCGCCTTCGGTAAAAGCCAATGCTTACGGCCATGACCTTTTGTTATTTTCAAAACTTGCTCTGGAATCCGGTGCCGACTGGCTTTGTGTTAATGCTTTATTTGAAGCTGAAGAGCTGCGGCAAGCCGCCATCAAGGCGCCCATCTATATTATGGGGTACGTTTTGCAAAAAGATCTGGCGGAGGTGGTTCGCTTGGGCTACCGTCTGGTTGTTTATAATAAGGAGACGGTAAAAGGCTTAGCACAAGCTGCAAAGAAGCTGCATAGCAAAGCTCGGATTCATTTAAAAATTGAAACGGGAAATCATCGCCAAGGAATTTTGCCACAGGATCTTGATGATTTTGTAGATTATATAAAAAGATTTCCCGAAATTGTTGTTGAAGGCATCGCCACGCACTTTGCCAACATAGAAGATATTGATGATACCAGCCCACATCGTAAATATCCGGAACTTCAGCTGGAAAGGTTTCAGCAAACCGTGGCAGACTTGGCTCAAAAAGGCCTGCGGATTCCCATTCGCCATGCGGCCAATTCTGCTGCTACCCTCCTCTTCCCCAATACGCATTTTGAGCTGGTGAGGCCTGGCATTGCGGCTTATGGGCTTTGGCCGTCAGAGGAAATTAAAAAAAGTGTAAAAAAATCCAACCCGCGTATGGAACTGCGGCCAGTTTTAAGTTGGAAAACGCGCATTGCGCAGATTAAAGAAATTCCTAATGGTGCTTACGTGGGTTATGGCTGTACCTTTAAGACAAGCCAAAAAACACGCCTGGCCATTTTGCCGGTGGGATATTACGACGGATTTGATCGCGGATTTTCTAATAACGGATACGTGCTCATACATGGCCAAAAAGCACCGGTGCGCGGACGAGTCTGCATGAACATTACCATGGTGGATGTTACCAAAATTCCTCAAGCGCGAGTGGAAGACACCGTTACCCTTTTAGGAAAAGATGAGCGTGAAGAACTCACCGCCGAAGCCTTGGCCGAAATGTTAGGCACGATTAACTACGAAGTCACCACGCGGATACGAGAGGGCATTCCGCGAATTATAACCAACTAATCGGTACGAGTTTTCCTAAATTATCGTAATTTTTTGTGGGGATGTGACGCACGGCGCGAGCCGGAGCGTTGGCATAAGAAGAAGCCGGCGCAGGCGTAAACTGGGCGTCCGCATGAGGAGACACAGTATTCTCCAAAAACGGAGAAAGCCTTAAACGAGTTGAATCAATGAGAGATTGCATCATGCCATTATACCAAAAATGCTCTCCAAGATCAAAACCGCTGATGTAACCTGCTATAATTACCGCATATGTTTCAGCGCCTACGAGTCGGTGTCATCTTTGGAGGGAAATCCGGTGAACATGAAGTTTCTTTAGTGTCTGCCAAATCGGTAATGCAAATCATGGATCCACGCCGATATGAAGTTATTCCTATTGGCATAACTAAAACGGGACTCTGGGTTGGCGGGAAAAATGTCTGGGAAAGTCTCACCGAAAGGAAAGTAAAAAATCTCGCTAGAGTTTTTTTAAACGCTGATCCGCAAAAAAAAGGAGTTTGGTACTTAGGGGGAAAATCCCAAAAATTCCAGCCGCTGGATGTCGTTTTTCCTGTTTTGCACGGGCCTTTTGGGGAAGATGGAACCGTGCAGGGTGCGCTGGAAACCGCGGGAATTCCTTACGTGGGATGTTCAGTTGAAGCCAGTTCGTTGGCCATGGATAAGTTTGCTTCCAAAATGATGTTCGCAGCGTATGGCTTGGCGCAAACGGATTTTTTGCATTTCACTCGGGGAGAAGTTGAGCAAAATTTTTCTAGCATACAAAAGGAAGTTACGAAAAAATTAGGCTTCCCCTGCTTTGTGAAGCCATCCAATATGGGTTCCAGCGTGGGCATTTCTAAAGTTAAAAAAACTTCTGAGTTAAAAGCGGCTCTGCAGCTAGCCGCGCAGTTTGATGCTTCCATCGTTATAGAAAAAGGTGTTGATGCGCGTGAAATTGAATTTGCGGTGTTAGGCAACGAGAAGCCCATCTGCTCGGTACCAGGTGAGGTAGTACCCAGCCGGGAATTTTATGACTTCTATGCCAAGTACATCGATAACTCTTCCGGCCTTTTTATTCCTGCAAAAATTTCCGCTACAAAGATGAAAGAAGGCCAAGAGTTAGCCGTTAAAGCATATCGCGCTTTGCAATGCAGCGGCATGGCACGCGTGGATTTTTTGTTGGAACGCAGGACGCAAAAATTCTACCTCAACGAAATCAACACGATTCCGGGTTTTACCTCTATTAGCATGTACCCAAAGTTGTTTGCTGCTAGCGGGATTCCCTACTCCAAACTCATTGATCGCCTCATACAGCTGGCCCTTGAGCGCCATAATGATCGTCAAAAAAATCAGATGAGCTTTGCAAGCGGCAGTGAGTGGTATAAAAAATAATTATGTTTTCTCTTTTTCGACGGGAAAAAACTCAAAAGCCCGACCTCTTTTTGGCTCTCGACATTGGGACAGAGTTTGTGAAGGCGCTTGTATGTGAAACACGAGGGAAGACGGCGGCAATTCGCGGCGTGGGCAAGCAGCGACAAAAACAGGGCGACATGCAAAGCGGCGCGGTAATGGACATTGGCGGCGTTATTGAAAACTGCGCCAAAGCCATTGAAGAAGCCCATCAGCAAGCGGATGGATACCCCACCGAGGTCATCATTGGCATTGCCGGCGAGCTGGTAAAAGGCATGACGCATCGCACCACCTACGTGCGCAAAGAACCGGACACCAAGATTGATTTGAGCGAACTCAAAAATATTATCCACAAGGTTCAGTGGAAATCTTTTGAAGACACGCGAGCTCAAATTGCTTATGAAACGGGCTTTAATGAAATTGATGTGAAGCTGGTAAATGCGGCCATTGTGGATGTACGCATTGATGGCTATCGCGTCACCAATCCCATTGGCTTCCAAGGCAAAGAAGTGCAGATCTCTATTTTTAATGCGTTTGCTCCGCTGGTGCATTTTGGCGCACTGCAAACCATTGCGGCGGAGTTGGAGTTAAACTTAATGGCTATTACGGCTGAACCGTATGCCGTAGCACGCTGTCTCGAAAACGACGAGCCTTCCCAACTCAGCGCCATTTTTATTGATATTGGCGGCGGGACTACGGACATTGCCGTGGTGAGAAATGGCTCACTGGAAGGCACCAAGATGTTTACCATCGGCGGGCGAACTTTTAGCAAACGCCTAGCCGGAACCCTCAACATCTCCTTTCAAGAAGCCGAAGAAATTAAACTCGCCTACTCTGCCGGAAAGTTAGAAAAACAGTCCGAGAAAATTGTGCGCAGTGCCATGGAGTCGGATAGTGAGGTTTGGCTTGCCGGAATCGCTCTTACTCTCAGCGAATTTCATAATCTGGATCTCCTTCCATCCCGCATTTTGCTTTGCGGCGGCGGCTGCCACCTGCCAGAAATCAAATCAGCGCTGGAACAAAAAACCTGGATGAGAGAACTTCCTTTTACAAAACCGCCCAGCATTACGATGCTCTCACCCAAACAAATTCCGCATGTGCAAGACCTCACCAAGAGCCTCACGGATCCGCAAGATATTACTCCTATGGCGCTTGCCAATTTAGGATTAGAATTGATAGGCGAGGAAGATCTCATGGGTAAGATTCTCAAAAATGTTATTCGTTTGATGCAAATA
>JBBTWV010000015.1:0-8904 GCA_038062615.1 Patescibacteria group bacterium
AACAACAAAAATGCACACCGCTCCGGACAATTTTTCAAAACGAATTAAAAATATTCCTTTTGGTATTGTTTCCAAAATTGCCAAAATTGATGAATTAAAAGGGCAATGGATAACGGGGGCCCGTCTAAATCCTCAAGTTTTGGGAAGATTGAAGCGATCGGTTTTGATTACTTCAACAGGAGCTTCCACTAGGATTGAAGGCTCAAAACTCTCCGATGAAGATATTGAGAAACTAATGCGCGGTATAAATATCCAAAAATTTACCAATCGTGATAAACAGGAAGCGAGAAGTTATTATGAATTATTGGAAAATGTTTTTAATTCATGGAAGGGATTAAAATTCAACGAGAGCTTGATCAAACATTTTTACCAGGAACTTTTAAAATATGTAGAAAAAGACAAACTGCATCGTGGTGAATACAAAAAAAGCGAGAATAAAGTGCACATGGTAGACGACGCTGGGCAATCGGTTGGCATTCTTTTTGATACCGCACCGGCGTATCTTACCCCTGGTAAAATGAGGGACTTAGTTGAATGGACCCAAAAAATGTTACAAGAAGACAAATACCAACCATTATTAGTGATCGGCAATTTTTTAGTTGAATTTCTAAAAATCCATCCTTTTACTGATGGAAACGGGAGATTGTCTCGACTGCTAACAAACCTACTGCTACTTCGCGCAGGATATTTGTACATGCCCTATGTCTCCCATGAAAAATTAGTTGAAGATAATAAACCGGATTATTATATTGCTCTTCGCAGAAGCCAAAAAACTCTCAGCACTAAGAAAGAAAATATTACAGATTGGCTCAATTTTTTCTTGGATGTTGTTTTGAAGCAATCACGTATGGCGGTTGAGCTTTTGTCGAAGGAAAATATAGAGAAGATTTTGTCGGAAAAACAGCTTATAGTTTGGCACTATGTCGAAAAAGTAAAAGAAACAAACACCGGCGACATTATGAAAAATACCAGAATAGCACGACCAACAATCAAGCAGGCTTTGGAAGTTTTATTGAGACTAAAAAGGATTGAAAGAATTGGACTTGGAAGAAGTTCAAGATACAGAAAGCTTTAATATTTTTGCTCGCCAAAACATCGCATATTCACGGACATTAAAGGAACCGAATTATCATGTATAATGTCTTTATGGAAGATGAAAATAAGAAAAAAGAAGGCACGCTCAATAAACTCATTATGGGGGTCATACTTGGCGGAGCTATCGGTTCCGTGGTGGGGCTTACTCTCGCTCCTCGCAAGGGAAAAGAAACTCGTGAAATCATTAAGCAAAAGGGCACGAAGCTTTTTGAAAAAGGTAAGGAATCGGCCGAGCAGTTTGTGCGTGATCATCGTGAAACTTTTGAAAGCGCCAAGTATCAGCTTAAGAAAAAGAAGGGATTTTTCCGCTGGCTTTTTAGCCGTAAAAAAAAACATGAACCCATGCCTCGGGTAACCATGGAGATTCCTGACGAAGGTGGTGACAGAGAATAAATGCTTTGTTGGAGCCAAATTCCCTGCACTGTGTTATGATTCGTGGCAGTTATTTTATGAAAGCTTTTTTAGGGTTTTTAGTATCGCTTCTGGTGGTTTTTCTCATGGCCAGTTCCATGCTTGCTTTTGATCTTTTCAAGCGGCAGGATCTGGTTTTACCGCGCACCGTTTTTGGTGATGTCTCGCTTGCTGGTTTAAATCGACAAGAAGCGCGTGACCTCCTTAAGCAGAAAATGCAGGAATTTTTGGCGAAGCCCATGAAGCTTGCCGCTCGTGGTGAGGTTCAAGAAGTTTCTCTTCGCGATCTTGGAATATCCATCAACGAGCGTCTTGTTTTTGAGCAGATACCCTTTGCAAAATCCACTCCGAACATAAAATTTTTGCTTTGGAGCTTGGGCGGACAGCGCATCATGCCCCAGATCGCCGTTTCCCGCACCGAACTACTGCGCATCATTCAGGAGAAGTTTCCCAATATCCCTCAGGCCAAAAGCGCTCACTTTGAACGCGATAAAAAAAATCTCAAGATTACGCCGTCTAAAGCCGGAGTAGTGCCTATTATTGAACCTCTTTTAAATCAAATAGAGCAGAATATTGCCTTTTTGGAGCCGCGCCCTTTGCTCATTGAGTTCAAAGAAACCGCGCCGACAGTCACCGCCGACGATCTCAAAAAAAATCAACCGGCTCTCACTGCCGCATTACCAAAAAAAATAAAACTCACCCGCGAAAAAGAATCATGGGAAGCGGATTTTGAAAAGCATCCCGAATGGATCTCATTTGAATGGAAAAATTATGAAGTTGCAAAAGATGAATTGCCGCTCTCGCTCCAATGGGACGCGGTCGCTTTCTCTCAATTTTTAAACGCCGCTGTTTCTAAATCGCTGGAACGGCCAGCCGAGGATGTGAACATCGTCAAAGATGAAAACGGGAAGATCTCCTTTGAAGGGCATGGCAATGAAGGCCGGGCTATTGAGCGAGAGCATCTTCTGGCTTTGGTGGATAACGCTATCGCTAATAAGACGCCTTCGGTGGAAATTCCTCTTATTACCGTTTCCCCTAAAGTAGAAGTTACGGCTGATTTGCAGGATCAAGGCATACGAGAACTCATTGCGGTTGGGCATACGCGCTTTGCGGGGTCACCGGTGAATCGTGCGCACAATATTGGAGTGGGAATTGCAAAATTTAATGGAGAACTTATACCGCCGGGCGAAACATTTTCTTTTGGAAAAGTTTTGGGAGTGGTGGACGGCTCCACGGGCTACCGAAAAGAACTTGTCATAAAACCGGAAGGAACAATTCCGGAATATGGTGGCGGCATTTGCCAGGTTTCCTCTACTATGTACCGCGCGGCGCTTTTTGCCGGTCTGCCCATTGTAGAGCGCCGCGCGCACTCCTATGCCGTGAGCTATTATTCTCAAATTCTTGGGCATGGACTTGATGCCACGGTCTACCCGCCTTCGCCGGATCTTAAGTTTAAGAATGATACGCCGGGTGCCATTCTTATTCAGGCCTACGTTGACGGTGACGATGCGTACTTTAAATTTTATGGAACGAGCGATGGCAGAAGCGTGGCGATGATCGGTCCGGTGATCTCCAATCAGCGAAGCGCGCCTGCGGAACCACTTTTGGTGCCTGACCTCAAGCTTAAACCGGGCGAGAAAAAGCAGGTAGAAAAAGCGCACGGCGGCTTTGATGCGCTGTGGCAAAGAATCATTACCACCAAAGATGGTCACAAAACGGAAGAAAAGATCGTGAGCAAATACCAGGCTGTCCCAAACAAGTTTTTGGTTGGCGGTGATCTAGCACCGCCGGCCGATGCGGCGACGGCTCAGCCGGTAAATCCGTTTGAATAGGCCGACCCGTGGGGAGGCTAAAGCCCCGCTAGTTTTTTCTTGGCGGCTTCGTCGTACGGATCAATCTCAAGAATCTTTGAGAGGCTTCTTTTGAGCCGCTCTAAATCTCCCACCACTTCGGCAAGTTCCGCTACCACCGTGAGGTAGTCGCGGTTTTGCGGATCAAGCTCCAACGCATGTGCAAAATAGGCAAGCGCTTTATCGAAGTTTTTTTGCTCATAGTGAATCTGCCCCACACTCACAAACCGTGACGGCTTTGCCGTATCCAGCTTGATGGCATTTTCGTAAGCCTCGATGGCTTCATTCAGCCGTCCTTGATTATATAAACAGCGCCCGTAATTGCAGTAATAGGCCGGTTCTTTTTGGGTAATGGAAAACAGTCTTCGGTAAAGAATTTCCGCCCGTCGCGGATTATTTTGCTGGATATAAATGACGCCTAAGCGATTAAGCGATTCGGGATGTTCGTCATGAATGGCCAAAACTTTAATAAACCATTTTTCCGCTTCCTCAAAATCTCCGCGCGTAAAATGCATGTCGGCAATGCGATAGGCGCGATTTATTTCGGAATAATCTAGCTGAGCTTGGTCTCGCGGCAACATTTTTGACTCATCATCAGCATCCAAAGCATTTTCTTGCACGGTGCCTTGCGGCATGTGCCGGTCATACGGCCAAAAAATATGCCTCAGGGATCCGCCCGCTTTCCCTTCTGCGTGAGTTTTAAAAATCCAAATAATGATGGCCAGTGTGGCCAGGGCTATGAGCAACTGTGTCATAAGGCAAGCATGATATTTTCCATAAGGAGCCGTGCATTTACATTTTGTGAAAGCAAATTGGTAACGCGATGAATCTCTTCAATAATCCGGATGGCACGCTGCCGGCTTTTATCCGAGGTTGTTTGCAAAAGATTCCGTCTAAAATAATGAGCTAATAGCTGTAAAAAAACTTTTATTTTTTGCGGATCGGCGCTAACGTCTTGCATCGCCATCATGCGCTTTGCCGGAGATGCTTTTTCTTCTAAAAATTGGATTTGGAGGTAAATGTCGCGCAACTCCTGAAACATTTCCGGGTCATTGATCAGCTTTATGGCGCGTCCGCTGCGGCCCAAGGAAAGCAAAATGGCCTGATCCAGTGTAGCACTTTCTTCATCGGGATAGAGTTTTTGAAGCGCCATCTTCAAAACATCATCATGCAGTTTTTTAAAGTGCATAATTCTCATGCGCGAGGCAATGGTCGGCATAATATCGCGCAATTGCGAAGCGGTAAAAATAAAAATCGTTTTGGCCGAAGGCTCTTCAAGCGTTTTTAGGAGGCAGTTGCTGGCCTCATCGGTGAGCCGGCCTATGTTATCAATCAGTAAAATTTTGTGACGGCTTTGGCCGGTCATGGAAAGCCTTGCAATGATTTCACGCACGGCACTGATTTTAATTGACTCTCCATCATCATCCAATTGCATGGTGTCAGGGTGGATTTTTTTATCAATTTGCGTGCAATCGGGGCAGGTATGGCAAAAATTATTGGGGCATTGCAGAATTTGCGCCATGGATTTGGCCACGCGAAATTTCCCCACCATTTCTGGCCCTACTAATAAATAGGCATGATGAACAGAGTTTGAGCGTAAATCTTCTTCCAGCCGCGCGAGCTCAAGCTGATGGCCGATAATGTTCCATTGGTAGAACATAAAAATCACTTTATCTTTTCCCATACGGTTTCTTGGCGACAGAGCAGATCTTTTGCTTTCTCAGGATGAGCCATGAGGAGTTTTACCGTGCGCTCCAGCCTCACCGCATTTTGGGATCCCTTGAGGAGAATGACGTCGCCTTCGATAATCCCTTCCTTTTAGAGAAACTCCCCTGCCTCCTGCGCCACCGAGAGGATTTTAATTCTAGCCTTTGGGAAGCCATTTTTCAAGGCAGACTCGGCTATTATCTTTGCAAAATCCCCAACCGTTACGAGCATGTCTACCCATGATCCAATCTGTTCTCCAACCTCTTGATGGCCTTCTTGGGTGTAATCTCCAAGCTCATTCATAGAACCCAGAACGGCTATTTTCCGTTTTCCGGGAAAATCTTTTAAAAGACCAAGAGCTTGTTTTACCGTTTCTGGCGAAGCGTTGTAGGTGCTGTCCAAAAGTGTCGCGCCATTTTTCCCTTCAATAATCGTCATGCGCCCTGGCGGAAGCTGGAAAGACTGGAGCGCATCAATTCCTTCTCTGAGTGGAATATTATAAAGTGTGCCGCAGAGAAGCGCTGGCATGAGCGATGAAGCGTGGAATGCTCCGGCAATGGTAAAATCCCAGTGCTCTTTTTGGCTACCCTTGTGGAGAGTCGCCGAGAAGCCCCGCGGCGTATTTTTAGCATCACTTAGCCAAATATCAGCCTTATCATGCTTGTTTGCTGAGAACCAAAAAGTCTTAGCTAAAAGTTTTCCGTCCAGTTTTTTTAACTGCTCATCGTCCGCATTCAAAATCGCCATGTCTCCCTTCTTAAGGCACGTCACCAAATGCTTTTTTTCTTCAAAAACTTCCTGCTCATTTTTAAATTGATCTTTATTTTGATGAACGCGCGCAATATGAGTGATAATTCCCACATGTGGTTTTACCACTGAAGTCAGATGGGCAATATCACCCGGTTTATCGGCTCCATATTCCAAAATTAAAAAATCATATTTTTTACCAAAAAAAGCGTTGGCTGCCGCACGCGCCAAAATGGCCGTCCATTTAAGCGGCGAGCGAAATCCCGAGGGCTGCTCTAAAATGGCCAGCAGTAAGCCAATTTCTGTGTTGAGACTCTTGGGATTTCGGTACACTTTCCACTTGGTTTTAAGAACCTCATAAACCGCTTCTTTGGTGGTGGTTTTTCCAAACGAACCGGTGACGCCGATGATGACGGGTCGCGTGCGCCGAAGTTTTACCTGTACCAGTTTTTCCAGGAGCTTCTGCACCACACATTTAGAAAATTGTCTTCCCCAAAACATAGGCGTATTATATACCTGATGTTCCAAACTCGAATTTTATTCATTTCTTTAACACTCGCCTTTGTTCTTTCCTCCTGTGGAGGTACCTCTATGCCATTTGATCAAACCACTGCTCCAAAAGCTGGCGAAACCATTGCCGTTCTTGATACCAGTAAGGGGGTAATCAAGATGAAGTTTTTTCCCAAGTACGCACCGGAAACGGTGAAGAATTTTACGGAACTTGTTAAAAAAAGTTTTTTTGACGGACTCACTTTCCATCGCGTTATTCCTGGTTTTATGATTCAGGGTGGTGATCCTTTTGGCACGGGTTACGGCGGGGAAACCTATAAAGGGCCAAAAACAACTTTACCAGGCGAGGTTTCTGAGGAGCTTCACCATATTCACGGCGCCGTTTCGATGGCCAACTCCGGCAGCCCTGATACGGCTTCCAGCCAGTTCTTTATTGTGCAAAATCCACAGGGTTCCAAGTTTCTAGATGGCGGCTATACGATTTTCGGGCAAGTTTTTGAAGGTTTGGATAAGGTAGATGCCATCGTCAATGTTGCACGAGATGCCAATGATAAGCCAAAAGAAAAGGTCATAATAAAAAAGGTGACGCTTGAAGAGTACAAAAAACCATGAGAAAGCAGGCAAATATCATTATTACCGGCCGGGTCCAGGGCGTTTTTTTTCGCGCATCGGCCAAAGAAAAAGCTCTTGAGCTGGGAATTGCTGGATGGATAAAGAATACTTCTGACGGCGGAGTGGCGTTAGTTGCCCAAGGCAAAGAAGAGCAGCTCAAGGCTTTTTTACAGTGGTGCAAAAAGGGTCCACCTCGCGCCGAGGTTTTGCATGTTGATATTCAGTCTCAAAAAACCCTTGAGGAGTTCAAGGGTTTTAGAATTACAGGTTAGGCGATGGATATTTGACAAAAATATCTTTTGGTGCTACTGTGCATATACTTATGAGTTCTTTGGAACGAAATTTAGGACGTCGAGAAGTCAAAAAACGCCGAATTACTGAGAATGTATATGAACAAGAATTGCGATGTCTCCGATTTAAAGCTGCGGTTTTGGCACTGCTCACGTTAATTGGCAGTCCGACACTTGCTATCCCCGGCGTTCGGGATTATGGATATGGGTCACTCCCGAAACCATCAAGAACAGCACCCCAAAATACACCCTTAAACCATGTCCCTGAGGCGAAATCTTCTCAATCTCCACCACCAAGTGAATGTACGCCAGAATGGCCTTGCATTATGGCTCTTCCGGAAGACAGGAGATTAGATCATGAACACTACATCCAGCCTGGTACAAGTAGTATCAGAGCAGAAATTGCCAACTTTCTTAACTCTTTGTAAGCTTCACCACCTCTTCAAACACGCTTGGCTCACGGATAGCCATTTCACTCAGCATCTTGCGGTTTAAGAGAACTCGCTTTCGGGTAAGTGCGTAAATAAATCGGCTATAGGAAATGCCTTGTGTAGTGAGGGCAGCACTCAAACGAGAGATCCAGAGTGAACGGAAGTCGCGCTTCTTTAGCTTGCGGCCAATATAAGCGTTTTTACCGGCCATCATCACGGCTCGTTTCGCCAGGTTCCAAACATTATGCCGTTTATCTCTATAACCCTTCGCCTGTTTAAGAATTTTCTTGTGCCGCTTTTTGGTCATGACGCCGCCTTTGATTCTCATATAATTGAGCTAGGAATATAAATAGTTCTTCATTGCTGAGCCGCACACGGTGCGGCTGCGAAAGGTTGAGAGAGGGAAGCCCGAGCGTCCCCGCGATGGGCGACCGAGCGAGACCTGAGCGTATTCAAAATGACATTGGTAAAAGGTGTCTCACCTTTTTTTGATCGCCATGATGCAGCGGAGCCCCCATGTTGTGCGTGGCCTTTTGGCGCTTGCTCTTGTTAATAAGGAGGTGCCTCTTGCCTGGTTTTTGGTACATCATCTTGCCCCGAGACGAGATCTTAATGCGTTTTTTGAGTCCGCTGTGAGTCTTGAGTTTCATAGGGTGGGGGTTATTTAGGGCTTAAAATCATGAATATCGTATTGCCCTGTTTTTTGGCGGGCTCTGCTATGGTGGCGACCTCGGCGACCATGGTGGTAAACAGTTTCATTTTTTCGTATCCCAGGTAAATGTGTGAGAGTTCTCTCCCGCGCATTACCAGAGCCACCTTTACCAAGTTTCTGTCATTAAGAAACTCTTTTGCCTTGTTGGCCTTTACTTCCAGGTCGTGCGTATCCGTTCTCATGCTCAGGCGAATGCCTTTTACCTCGCCCTGTTTTTGAGATTTCTTCTGTTTCTGATCCTGCTTTTTTTGTCGGTACAAAAATTTTCCAAAGTCCATGATCTTGCACACCGGAGGAACGGCATTGGGTGCCACCTCCACTAAGTCGAGCTCGCGCTCTTTGGCCATAGCCTGAGCTTTATCTAGCGCGATGATCCCCATCTGTTCATCGTTCTCATCAATGAGGCGAATGGAAGGCGTCCGGATGCGATCGTTAAGGCGAAAAAATTTTGGAATACGCGCGAAATTAAAAAATCCAAGTAAAGGGAATCAGTGGAGGGATTGTAAGAGAAAGCCATCAGCTAGTCAACCCAATTAGGC
>JBBTWV010000016.1:0-10763 GCA_038062615.1 Patescibacteria group bacterium
ATTGAAGACTTTATTCAAAAGAAAAAATTTAATTTTAAGCCAGATCAAGAAGTTTCCCGTGCAGAAGCCATTACCTTCCTGCTCCGTGCATTAAAAGAAGAAATTAAAGACGCCTTTAAGGATATTTTCCCGGACGTCGTATCAGCATCGTGGTACGGAAAATATGTGACGCGCGCCTTTGAGCTTGGCTTTGTAAAAGGCTACCCCGATGGACATTTCCGCCCGGATTCTATGGTAACAATGGCCGAATTTTTCACGATGCTCTATGTGGGAGCCAAAACCGATGTGGACCCGCAAATCAGCATCGAACTTCCTCAGGGAGTAACCGCCAGCGATTGGTATGCTCCTTACCTCCAACAAGCCATCAAACAAAATATTTTAGAAGTGAAAGACAATATGCTCAAGCCCGGCGAACCAATGACTCGTGGTGAAATTGCCAAGGTTCTCTACAAGATGAAAAAACTGGAGCAACAGGAAGCACGTTAATTAAACTTTAAACTTTTAACTTTTTTCTATGGCAGAAGCCCCTCGTCCAAATCAAGAAGCGCAAAACGCAAGTGAAAAACAACCCTATGAAAATACCCGTGCTTCAGCGGATCAACTTTTAGCAACGTTTCCACGAGGTATAGACACAGCGGATGGTCCACAGACGAAGGAAGAAGCCCAGGAAGCATGGCTTAAGGAATATAAAAAAATCTTTACTACTCAATATATTTTGAGCGCAATTGACGATTTAAAAGATCAAACACGGCGTTTAGCTTCTTCTCTTCCTGCTGAAAAAATATATATAAGGGAAGGTGATGATGCGTTGTTGGGGATTTTTGACGGTGATGAATCGAGTGAAGCTGATGAACTCTATGGAGCCTGGGCTGGAAATCTTTCCAATCCTCAAAATAATATCGAGCAGGCGGCTTATAATCTCATCCTATTTTTAGCCGCACTTACTCAATACGAAAGGGTAAGCGATGAAGTCCATTGGCAAAAACAACAAATTCGCCGTGATAAGCGTCAATGCCTTGTCCGCGAAGAAGAAGCTGATAAGAAAGGCGTCCCAGAGTATAAAATTGCGCAGGAGCAGGCTGCGGCTTTAATGAAACTTTTTAAAGATCGGCCGGAAATTACCATGGGTGCATGGGAAGAGGAATTTGATAAATATTTTACGTCACGATATTTAACGAAAGCGAAGGATTATCATCTGCTCCCACCGCATGAGGTCCCTGCGCTTGATGCAATAAATCCCAGGAGTATTATCGAAAAATTCGGCCTCAATGACTATAAAAGGGGCGGTAACGTCACCATTTTGGAATGGTACGATGTTGCAGTAGATGAGCCCCAAGGTGAGCCCAAACTTGTGCAGCTTATTGATTTTTTGGTATTTGTTGAAAAAGTGGAGAGAACTAAGGACAGGCCCTAGTTTATAAATCTGGTCTCCCCGGAAGGAATCGAACCTTCATTATCTGCTTAGAAGGCAGACGTTCTATCCATTGAACTACAGGGAGGTTTGAGAGTATTGGGTGAGAGCGTTTCTCCACCCTTGTATTTTTCGAAACAAGTTAACATCGTTAACTCTTACGGCACAAGTGCCATTGTACAAGACATTTCTTCTCTGAGGCAAAGAAGTCTCCTTAATATATGTTTTATAGAATTGTTTCTGAGATACGCCAGTTATTTTTGACCAGAATTTTTCGACGTTTCCACGGATATGGAAGTCATGAATATGTAGCTGAACCCGGAACTTATTCTCCGGTACATAACATATTTTTCGGAACCATTTCATCATGAATGAAATCATCATAGGGTCTGAGTTTGTAAATTTGACCATTTCTTTCCGGTGCTTGTCGCCTTCTGCCCAATAAAGAAAAAGGCCTCCTAAAAAAAGCATATCCTTTTTCAGTGTTAGAAATTCCTTTTCAGCCTGTTGGATAATGAGTTGTGTTTTCCGAACGCGCTTTTCTTGTTGAACTTTCGCCCCTTTGTAAGCGCCCTTTGCTCGGTTACTAAGTAATCTTCTCTTTTGCTCATGAGTAAGCACAATATCTCTCAGCCAAAGGCTTAAGGTTGAGCGTGAAACTGGAATCGCATTTATAATCTGACGATAACTTATACCTTTTTTGCGCAAATCAAGGGCTTTATATTTTTCAGCTAATTTCATATGGAGCGAATATATACTCGATAGAATATATATCAAGTTTCGATTTTTACAGAGACACATAGCCTTGCCACACCAACCATTCCAACAAAAAGGCCAGGGCATTATTGATCATATGGAAGGCAATGCACGGAATAATCGAGCGAGACCTTAAAAATATCCAGTTGAGGATCAAGGCCAAAATGGCAATGATTCCAATGCTACCGAACTCAAAATGCAGAAGCGCAAAACAGGCGGCCGTCAAAATACTCGCGACCCAAGGTTGAAATTTTCCAAGTAAAGTTTGTAATACAAAACCGCGAAAAAATACTTCTTCAACTACTGGCGCCAGTCCCACAAGGGCAATAAGCGCTAATGAATAATCCAGCGCTGACGTCCCAAAAATAGGAATGTGAGATTCTTGCCGAGAAAATCCCGGTAATGAATCGGGGACATAATACATGATGAGTGCTAGCCCCAAGTTAGCCAAAAAAGCCAGTCCAAATCCCTTAAGAACCCAAGCTAAAACAGCTTTCCAACGCATTTTACGAAAGCCCAAATCCGCCGCACGTAAATGGTTTTTATGAATAACGAAATAATAGAGCGGAGCCAGAAAAATAATTTCTTGAACGATGAGGAGGGTCAAGGTGAGAAGGCTGGGATGAGGAATCGTCCCAAAAACTTCCCAATTTCTAAGCCTAAAAAGAAGTTCGTTGATCCCCACGGTTAAAACCACAATGCCCAGCAAAACTTTAAGGGCATCTGGAAACGACCATTTTGGTTTGTGGCTCGGCTTAGTTGCGGCATCAAACATATTTCTTTATGATCACAGTATCATGCAGCTGCATCAGGGAGAAGCCATCCTCAAAGTCGTCAAAAGACATCCCACGCCATATGTCTATTGGCTTGTAAAAATATCGGTAATTGCGGCTCCACTTTACGCGCTCATTTATTTTATTGGTCGGGAAGCCGGTGGTGAAATCGGCCTAATCCTTTTTGTTATTCTTTCTTTTTTCCTGGGTATTATTATTACCATTTTTTCCCTCGATTATGTTTTGGATAAGCTCGTTATTACGAATAAGCGCGTCGTTTGGATTAACTGGCGCTCCCCTTTTAAAAAGGATGAACATGAGGCTGATTTTTTAGATATTCAGGACATTGATATTCAAGAAAAAGGAATTCTTTCTAAGTTGAAGATGTTTAATTATGGAGTTATTGAAATTGAGACGGCGGGAACAAAAACTTGCATCAGGTTTCAGCAATGTCCCAATGCGCAAGCGGTAAAGCACTTCATCTTCCAGCATATTGAAAAGCAACGCGGAGGCATTCATGCCAAGCGCGAAAATCCTCCACAAGACAATGAATGGTCGGTGAACTAGAGCATGATATAATTCCCCTCGTATGATTCAGCGAGAAGAAACCAGAGTGGTGGATACTAGCGCCGAGCTAGGGCAGGTGTCGCGCCAAGAAGGTGCGACTCAGACACAGGAACTTTCCCAATTTGAGCAGACGCTTCGTCCGCAGCTTTTAGCCGAATATATCGGCCAAAAAGAAATCAAGCGCAATCTTACTATTTCTATTTCGGCCGCTCAAAAGCGCAAAGAGCCGCTGGAGCACGTTTTGCTCCATGGTCCAGCTGGTTTAGGCAAAACCACGCTCGGTTTTATTATTGCTAACGAGATGGGCGTAAGCGTCAAAATCACTTCTGGCCCGGCCATGGAACGCCAGGGAGATTTGGCTTCCATTCTTACGAATTTGGCCGAGGGTGACGTCCTTTTTATAGATGAAATTCACCGGCTTCGCCCCGTAGTAGAAGAAGTACTGTATTCCGCTATGGAGGATTACGCCATTGATATTATGCTTGGCAAAGGGCCTTCGGCACGTGCGGTGAGGCTCAATTTGCCGCGTTTCACGCTTATTGGTGCCACGACAAAGGTAAGTATGTTGTCTTCACCTCTTCGGGATCGCTTTGGAAACGTCTACAAATTTAACTTTTATGATCATGACGAAATTCAAAAAATCATTATGCGTTCCGCTCAAATTTTAGGATGCGACATCGAACCCGCCGCTGCACAACTTTTGGCCAGTTGTAGCCGTCAAACGCCTCGTATTGCCAATCGTCTGCTCCGCCGCGTAAGAGATTTTGCGGAACATCACGGCTCCCCTACCATAAACGAAAATCTTTCGCGCCAAACCTTGGAATCGCTCGGAGTAGATCACCTTGGACTTGATCATATGGATCGCCAGATTCTTAAAACACTCATAGAAAAATTTCGAGGTGGTCCTGTTGGCTTAAATACCATCTCTTCGGCGCTGAGCGAAGAAGAAGAAACGCTGGAAGAAATTTACGAACCTTATCTTCTTCAACTTGGCTTTTTAGAAAGGACGCCTCGTGGCAGAATGGTAACGGAACGGGCGTTTACTCATCTCGGTCTCGTGGATCATCGTCAAAAACAATCTCAGCTTATATGAGGACTACAAAACTTACTTCTTAATTTTTATCCAATGAGAAAAATTTTCATCGTCCTCTCGCTTGGCCTTCTTTTGTTTTCGGGCTGCAGTTTATTAAGTAAAAAAGATCAGGTTCCTTTGGCCCAACCGGCGGAGGTCCAAATGGAAAAGAAAATCGGTGTTATTTCTGCAGATGAGCAAGACCCGCTTCAGACTTCTACAAATTATTTTCTTGTTACTGAAGCAGGCGAAAAAATTTCCATTAACTCCGTCAGTGTTAATTTAAAGCGCTATAAGAAGCGCCGCGTGGAGGCAGTGGGTAAATGGAATGATGCAAAAACTGTTTTTGAAATTGATCAGGTGACTTCTCTTGGCCAAGAAACGGCTTTAAAGGAGACCTACCAGAATGCCCAACTGGGCATGAAGTTCCAGTATCCTTCCATCTGGAATCTGCGTGAAGAAAAAAATGTCATTGGACTGCAGAAAGTGATCATTACTCCTTATGAAACCGATGAGGGAGACCTGAGAAATGTGGACAGCTTGGTGATTGAAAAATCGGAGAATAACAAAAAACTCAGTGCGCGGCAGTGGCTTGCTTTAGATGAGGAATATCGTTCACTGAATCAGGCGGACCTCGGCAGTGTTTTTCAGAAAAGTTCGCTTGGAATTGCCCAGCTGGATGCGGTAAAAAAGACGGTTGGCACCGGTGAGGAAGTTGATTTTTACGTCGCACGAGACACTTCCATGTATCGTTTTTCACACGTCACCGTGGGTGATAGCGATAAAGATTTGTATCGGAATGCCTTTTATGACCTAGTCCAAAGCTTTGAATTTATTCCATTTGATGACAAAGCGCCGGCGGCCGCCACTCCGACAGCTCTCGCTCCAGCCCCAGCTCCGGCTCCAGCAACTCCTGCTAAAACAGCTCCTCCTTCAGCCCCTGCCAAAACCACTTCCATCTCCCCTTCTCCTTCTTTATGGCAACTTGCAGAGGAGGACAATGCCAAGAAAAAAGCTGAAGAGGAAGCCAAAAAACAAGTAGATGCATCAGCCCAAAAAGCTCAAGAGCTCAGTTCGCTTCAGGATGCCTTCATTACCTATATTAAGGCTCATGTTGCAGATTTTGCACCAGAAGTTTCCGCAACGGGATCATGGGTAGTTACCAAAGTTGAGTTTTCATTTCCTGAAGGCCAGCCAGAAAATTTTAATGCGGTCTATGTAACCTATGGTGATGGCCAGGAGGCTCGAAAAATTCTTTTAAATGTTCCCGATCGTGCGAGTCCTGCAAGCATGAGTCGAATTGCTTACTTTAAGCCGGGTGATACCACCGATTGGAAAATTGAACAGGGCGAGGACAGCGCCAAGAAAAATGAAAAAGGCGTAGTGAGTGTTACGGGGGGAAGTTCGGAGGCTATTGTGGTAAAAAAAGGGATGAGCCTTTTGGAATCTCGCTCCTACAAGGCTAAAATCCAGTATCCTTCCAACTGGTACTGGGCTTTTTTGGATGCAAAGTCCGGCTATGGTTTTAGCACCAAGCCGGTTGCGGCGGATAATGTTGCGGTGAAATTCATAAAGAATCCAGAAAGTCTTCCGGCGAGTATGACGGCGGTTGGCGATATTGGCGGAAGACAGACGACGGAAGGCGCCGACCCGGCTTCAGCATCATATTACGTTTGCGTTCGGGGAAAAGACCTCTACTGTTTTGTCGGCAGCGCAGAAATGAAGGCCACATTACAAACGATGGCCGCATCGCTCAATGAGGCTTAATGCTTACGCTCGGCATCGCTCGAACTGGCAAAGCCAGATTCTCGCTTGCCTACGTAGCGGTGCCTCTATTCTTTTAATCGGCATGCCGCCTTAGCGGCAACTGTGTGCCGCTCATCATAAAAACTTTGTCACTATTTTCTTGACTTTATTCCCTAGCACTCTACAATGTGGAGTGCTAGTTCGGTGTTGCCACAACGCGGGACACGAACAACATATTTCTATGGTCCGTAAAGAACAAGCAGGTGAAAAAACCTCAGAAATATGATAAATTTAAAAGAAATCTACGTTTTAAATTGTATATCCATCTCATAACAATACTTATATGTCTGACCCACGGTTTGAAAAATTCACAAAAGAGGCCAAACAGGCGCTCGTGGTAGCACAAGAAAAGTCCCGCGAGTCCGGGCTTAACTATGTTGGTACCGAACACATCCTCATTGGGGTGCTCTCTCAAACCCACTCACTGGGAGCCTCCATCCTCATGAATTTTGGAGTCTCGCTTGATAATGTCTATTTGGTGCTTAAAACAGTTGGTCGTGCAACATCGGGTCAGCCAGCTTCGCCGCCAAAAGGCTCCGGGCTTTCCGGTTTTGCCAAACAGGTTATAGAAGACGCTCTTAAATGCGCTCACGAATTTAATCATAACTTTGTAGGAACCGAACACCTCCTTTATTCTCTCTGTTCACAAGAAAATACCGCCGCAACAGTCATTTTGGAAAATATGAAAATCTCTCCTCAAACTATTAAAGAGCAGATCGTACAGATTTTCCGCAGGAACCAAGGCCAGCCGAATGTCGGCGGCAATCCATCTCAAGGTCAGGGTCAGGGTCAGGGTCACGGTCAGGGCCAAGTCCCCGGACAACAGCAAATGATGAATCCGCTTGAGTTTTTCTTGAGTGGTTTACACGGCGTACTTGTTGGCCAAGAAAAAGACTACAAGGATAGCTATAAACACAAGCAGAGTGCGGAGGCCAAATCAAAGACTCCAGCTTTGGATTATTTTACGACGGATTTGGTGCAGGAATGCCGCAAAGGAAAAGTAGACCCGGTTATTGGCCGAAAAAAGGAAATTGAGCGCGTTATTTCTATTCTTAATCGTAAAACCAAGAACAATCCGGTGCTCATTGGTGAGCCGGGTGTTGGCAAAACCGCCATTGTGGAAGGCCTTGCTCATGCCATTATTATGGAGCAGGTTCCCGATACGCTTTTGGATAAGCGCATACTGTCGCTTTCTATGGGTACGCTTGTGGCGGGTACTAAGTACCGCGGAGAGTTTGAAGAACGCGTAAAGCAAATTATTGATGAAGCCACAAGTCAGACGAATGTAGTTCTGTTTATAGATGAACTTCATACGGTTATTGGTGCCGGAAGCGCCGAAGGGAGTCTGGATGCCGCCAATATTCTTAAACCGGCACTGGCTCGCGGGAAGCTTCAAGTGATTGGAGCCACCACGACGGCCGATTACCGCAAACATATCGAAAGCGATGCCGCCCTGGAACGTCGCTTCCAGCCCGTAATGGTAGAAGAACCCAACGAAGAAGACACGGTCGCCATTTTAAAAGGCATTCGCCCGTCTTACGAAGATCATCATAACTTAGTTATTGAAGATAATGCCTTAAGTGCCGCGGTAACGCTTTCTAAGCGCTATATTGCTGATCGCTTTTTACCGGATAAAGCCATTGATCTCATGGATGAAGCGGCTGCTCTCAAACGTGTAAAAGCCAAAGGCAGCATTGAGACGGTTAAAAAAGTTCAGCAGGAACTGGCTCAGGTCATCAAGAAAAAAGAGCAGGCCGTTTCGGATCAAAATTATGAACTGGCCGCAGAACTTCGCTGCAAAGAACTGGAACTCAGTCGAAAAATGGATGAGTCTCGACGCGTTGTTATTCCTCGCGAGAAGCGGGAACACGTTGGCGCTGAGGACATTGCTCGTGTTGTTTCCAACATGACGGGTGTTCCTGCCACGCGACTCGTGAAAACGGATATTGATCGCCTCATGCACTTGGAGCATCTGCTCAAAACTCGCATTGTTGGCCAAGACGAAGCCATTACAGAAGTTGCCAAGGCTATTCGCCGCTCGCGTGCCGGTATTGCCGATGAGCGCCGTCCGATTGCTTCTTTTATTTTTATGGGACCTACCGGTGTGGGCAAAACTGAGCTCGTAAAAGCCCTGGCACAAGAAGTTTACAATGACGAAAAAGCCCTCATTAAGATTGATATGAGTGAGTTTATGGAACGCCACAACACCAGCCGCCTCGTAGGCACAACCGCCGGCTATGTGGGATATGAAGAAGGTGGCAGCTTAACCGAAGCTATTCGCACAAAGCCCTATTCCGTCATTCTCTTTGATGAAATTGAAAAGGCTCACCCCGATGTCTTCAACATGCTTTTACAAGTTCTTGAAGATGGCGTCTTAACCGACGGTAAAGGCCGCAAAGTGGATTTTAGAAACACAATTATTGTGATGACATCCAACATTGGTGCTAAAAAGCTTACCGAAAAAGCCGGCTCTATTGGATTTGATCTTAGCGGCAGCGAACTGAAAAAGGCCGAAGATGAATTTAAGGAACTTAAGCAGTCCATTTTAGAAGAGCTCAAGGATTACTTTAGACCGGAATTCCTTAATAGAATTGATAAGGTTGTCGTCTTTAGTGCGCTCACGCACGAGAATTTAAAAGAAATTGTGAAGTTGCACATGGCTCGGTTAGAAAAACGGCTTCAGGATAAAAGAATTTCTCTGGATCTCACCAAGCAGGCGCTTGATTACCTTGCTAAGGAGAGTTTCGATAGCAAGTACGGAGCTCGTCCGGCTCGCCGAAAAATCCAAGATTTGGTGGAAGATCCCCTTACCCAGATGTTTTTGGAAGGCACTTTCCGCGAAGGCGATACTATTCGCATCGCCCTCAAAAAAGGCGGCGGCATTGAGCTTACGAAAGTGAGAAAAACCGCTTCTACCAAAAAAGAGCATGCTCCGGCACTTAAAGTTGCTTGACGACACCACCCGCTCACCGTATAGTACGCCTGCTTCCTAGGGCGTTTAACTGATGAGGTCGGCGCCCGGGAACAACCCGGTGATTTTATTTTTTGTAACCTCATCACACGCTTGTTTTATGTCCCAAACCATTGTTGGTAATTCTCCTCTCATGGAGAAACTTTTAACGCATGGCCCGGCTTTTAGCATGCCCGCTTTGGGCTCTTTGGTAGATACCGAGGTCATTGATATTTTTGGGAATAAAATTTTGGTGGATATTTACGGCGTTGCCGTGGGTATGATTTCCGGTAAGGAGTCACATGATAGTAGCGGTACCCTTACTGACCTCAAGCCAGGAGATAAGATTTCGGCTTACGTTATAGAAGGTGAAAACGACGAGGGCTATTTTGTGCTTTCCCTCCGCCGTGCCAGCCAAGAACGAACGTGGCGCAAATTCATGAAGGCTTACGAAACAGGTGAGGTCATCTCCGTAACTATTCATGAAGCCAATAAAGGAGGTCTCCTTGTTATGGTGGATGGTATTAAGGGCTTTATTCCAGTTTCTCAGCTTGCCCCGATGCATTACCCACGTGTAGATGGAGCCAACTCTACGCAAATTCTTTCTCGCCTTCAAAAACTTATGGGCATGGTGATGAAGGTCAAAATTATAAATGTGGATCAAGAAGGCGGCAAACTTATTCTTTCCGAAAAAGCCGCCTTGGAAGATCAGCGAGTAGAGACTTTGCGAAATTTGAAGATTGGACAGACGGTACACGGGACCATTTCTGGCATTGTGAAGTTTGGTATTTTTGTGGCGTTTGATGGACTGGAAGGGCTTGTTCATATTTCTGAAATTGAATGGGGTCACGTAAAAGATCCTGTTACCTACGGCAGAATGGGTGACGCTTTAGACGTACAAATCATTGGGATCGAAGGTGATAAAATTTCGCTTTCTATGAAGCGCCTTACGCCTGATCCTTGGAAGAAGGCTGCGGAAAAATACACGGTAGGCAAGCTCGTGAAAGGCAAAATTGATCGCATTACCCAGTTTGGCGTTTTCATGAAGCTTGAAGCCGAAATCAGCGGTCTCATTCACCTTTCTGAGTTATCCAACGAAGCGGTAAAAGATCCTCAAAAACTGGTGAAGGTAGGCCAAGAAGTAGAGGCTAAAGTCATTGCCATTGATCCCAACGATCATCGCATCGGCCTTTCTATGAAAGCGCTTATGGAACCACCTGCCGAGGATGAAGAGAAAGCTGAAGCAGCCACAGGAGTCGAAAAATCTGAGGAAAAGAAGAAAACGAGGAAGAAAGCAGCCTAACTCCCTTGCATTAGAACCATAAAATCACTGGTAAGTCTATGTGCGTGCAACTTCGGGACAACAGGAGCACACGGGTACTATTAAGCAAATGAAACATGAGGGAGGAGTTTTTGAAGTAAGGAAGC
>JBBTWV010000017.1:0-5552 GCA_038062615.1 Patescibacteria group bacterium
ATCAGGTACCGATACGGCAAGGAGGTCTGAATGTTTTGGAGCCGAATTTTGTAATTTACAGTAGAAAGCATATTTGCGAATAAGTTCTAATAATCTATGAATTATACCAGAAAAATGGCCGCATGAGAAGACCGATAATGCCGGCAGTCATAATGACCAAACCACACCCAAACAGCCGAATGTCAAGTTGAGTCCAGCCATTGCAGAAATTGATATGGAATTTTCCAACGAAAACGAGTAAATTCTTTGAGGTTTAACCACAATAAATTGTATGGCTAAAAAGCCCGCCCCAAAGAAAACGACCAGGCCGACTCGCGAGGAGGCTAAGATAATAACGCGCCCGAAGGGCGCACCGACCAGAAAAACGAAGATCGTGGCTAAAAAAGCGCACCTAGATGAGCCGAAAGAAGTGAAACAAGAAATGTTTGAAGAAACCGCCGTAAGCGGCAATAAAAATCCGCCAGGTGATACGCCACCACTTACCACCGTTGCAGACGCCGGTGAGCACTTCCCTCTTCGTGATATCACCCGCGAAATGGAAGAAAGTTATTTGGATTACGCCATGAGCGTGATTGTTTCCCGTGCCCTGCCAGACGTGCGCGACGGTCTTAAGCCCGTGCACCGCCGCATTCTTTATGCCATGCATGAGCTTGGCCTTTCCGCCGGCGCCAAATTCCGGAAATCTGCCGCCGTAGTTGGTGATGTTCTTGGTAAGTATCATCCTCATGGTGACACCGCCGTGTATGACTCCATGGTGCGTATGGCGCAGGATTTCTCCATGCGTTACCCGCTTATCAATGGCCAAGGTAACTTTGGTTCCGTGGATGGAGACAGCGCTGCGGCCATGCGTTATACGGAAGCAAAAATGGACAAAATTGCCGAAGAAATGCTTGCCGATATTGAAAAACAGACTGTGGATTTTAGTGACAACTACGACGGCACACGCAAGGAACCGTATGTTCTACCGGCAAAAATTCCTCAGCTACTACTCAATGGTGTGGCAGGTATTGCCGTAGGTATGGCCACTTCCATTCCTCCTCACAACTTGCACGAGGTCGTGGATGCCGTCATGCATCTCTCAGAAAATCCTGAAGCCAACATTGAAGATCTCATGGAGTTTATTAAAGGTCCCGACTTCCCTACGGGTGGCATTATTTACGATAAGAATGCCATTAAAGCCATGTACATGAACGGTCGTGGCGGCGTGGTGATTCGTGCCAAGGCCGAAATTGTGGAACGAAAATCTGGACGGTTCGACATCGTGGTTACAGAAATTCCGTACCAAGTAAACAAGTCCGTACTCATTTCTAAAATCGCAGACCTAGTACGCGACAAAAAAATCGTGGGGATTTCTGACCTCCGTGACCAGTCCAACCGTGAAGGTATGGAAATTATGATTGAGCTTAAAAAGGATGCTTACCCAAAAAAGATCCTCAATCAGCTCTTTAAAATGACCGACTTCCAGACGACCTTTAACATGAACATGATCGCGTTAGTGGATGGCATTCAACCGCGTCTCTTAAACCTCAAACAGGTTTTGGAATACTTCATTGCACATCGCAAAATCACCATCACACGACGCACGCAGTACGAGCTTAAAGTTGCCAAGGATCGCGCTCACATTTTGGAAGGTCTCAAAAAAGCACTCGATCACATTGATGCCATAATCAAAACTATTAAAGAGTCCAATACGAAGGAAGAAGCGCACGTCTCACTCATGAAAAAATTCAAATTTAGCGAGCTGCAAGCCAGCGCTATTTTGGAGATGCGTTTGCAAACGCTTGCCGGGTTGGAGCACAAAAAAATCGTGGATGAGCTGAAAGAAAAACTCGCTCTTATTGAGCATTTGGAAGGAATTTTGAAAGATCCTAAGAAAGTCGTCAAAATTATGAAGGACGAGTTAGCTGAGATTAAAGCCAAATATGGCGATGAGCGCAAAACCAAAGTGGTGGCGCACGCCGTCGGTGAAATTTCTAATAAGGACACGATTCCAAACGAGCCGATGGTGGTGGTTTTGACGCGAGAAAATTATATTAAGCGTCTGCCGCCATCCACCTTCCGCACTCAGCACCGCGGCGGCAAGGGTGTTATTGGCATGACCACCAAAGACGAAGACGAGATAAAGATCATCTGCCATACCAAAAATCACGAAGAAATTCTCTTCTTCACCAACAAAGGACGGGTTTTTAAGCTTCCGGTATACGAAATCCCGCAGGCTTCACGCACAGCAAAGGGCCAGGCCATTGTCAATCTTCTGCAGTTACAAGACGGCGAGGTAGTTTCTGCCATGCTCAATATTACCGAGAAGTTCACAGGCCAGTTTCTCTTTATGGGAACGCGCAACGGAACGGTGAAAAAAACGCCGGTAAGCGACTTTGAGAACGTACGACGCTCCGGTCTTATTGCTATAAAACTACGCGATGGCGACTCTTTAGAATGGGTAAAAGAAACCAACAAAGGCGACCAAGTATTCATGGCATCTTCCCACGGCAAGAGCATTCGCTTTGATCAAGAAGAAGCGCGCCCGATGGGTCGCCCCAGCATGGGAGTGCGCGGCATGAGGCTGAAAGACAAAGACTTCTGCGTAGACATGGACGTGGTGAGAAGCCCCGAAGACGCCGAAGTGCTTATCGTGATGCAAAACGGGCTCGGAAAGTGTACCAAGATTACCAATTACCGTTTACAGGGACGTGGAGGATCAGGTGTAAAAACGGCTCGCGTAACGCCAAAAACCGGCAAGGTGGTGGGAGCAAAAGTCTTCATGGGCAAAGAAAACGCCGACATTATTTTGGTCTCCAAAACCGGCCAACTCATCCGCATGAATCTTAAAGACATTCCATCACAAGGTCGCGCCACGCAAGGAGTCTGGCTCATGCGCATGGATGACAAAGATCATGTTGCCGGAGTGTCCTTGTTTGCACATATTGAAGAAGATGAGGCGCTCACGCCAGAAGAACGAGAGAAACCAGCAGCCGGCCTGCCTGCCGGAAAAGCAGGCGCGAAGGTTAAAGAATCTACAAAAGGAGCCAAGCAAGTAGCATTACTTTAAGATTTAAAAGTGAAATTGAAGTAATAGGCAGGCTGTGGATCATTTCCTGAAAACAATTTTTAAAGAAGCAGAGCGAGCCGGTCGCATGTGCCTCATGCGACACCTAGCCTTAGCATGGCATGTGGCGAGCGTCCCCTGAAAGCCCGAAGGGCTGAAAGGGGGCTGCGCTCTATTGTTTGAAGGAAATGGCCCCAGTCTGCCTACTTTAAAAACACACCACTTCTCCTTTTAACTTTTACTTTTCTGATCTAAACTTCATCTTATGAAACGCGTTCGATTTATTGCGATTTCAGCCCTTACTTTTATTCTCTTTTCAGCGACGGTTTTTGCCGATGACCTTATTTTGCAAACGGGAAATGTAAAATTCTCGGTGGATCGGTTTATTGAAGGAAAAGCCGTGCGAATTTATGCCACGGTGGCCAGTGACGGCAAGCGCGATATGCGCGGCGTGGTGCGTTTTAGTGATAACGGCGATCAAATTCAAGGTGATCAACCGATCTCGGTTATTGCCGGCAAAGATGACGCCGTTTATGTTGATTGGAGTCCACTGGCAGGTGAACATACTATTAAAGTGGCCGTCTTCCCTTTTGATTCGGACGATGACAACGCTCAGAATAATTCCGCCGAGAGAAAAGTTACCGTATTGGCGGATACCGACCGCGATGGCACACCAAATGCGGATGATGCCGATGACGATAATGACGGAACCGTAGACACTGCCGATGCTTTTCCGCTCAACAAAAATGAGTCCACTGATTCCGACGGCGATACCATTGGCAATAATAAAGATGATGACGATGACAACGACAGCGTAAAAGACCAAGACGACCAAGTTCCGCTCAATGCGAACGAGACGCTGGATACCGACAAAGACGGCATTGGCAATAATGAGGACACCGACGATGACGGTGACAGCGTCGCGGATATTGAAGAAATCAAAAAAGGAACCAATCCGCTGAATGCCGATAGCGACGGCGATAGCGTGAACGATAAGGAAGATGCCTACCCGCTCGACCCGGCGCAAGCACGTGATTTTGACCGTGATGGAATTGGTGACGCGAAAGATAATGATGCGGATAACGATGGCATTCCTAAAGACAAGGATGTAAATGACACGAACAAAGGGCCAGAAATTCACATTACCAGCACCGGAAAATCTTCAAAAAGCCTTGCCTATCCAAACGAACCCATCAGCTTTGAGACGACGACTTCTCTTGATCCTGATGGCAAAATCGCCAATACCGAGTGGAGTTATGAAGGGCAAAAAGCAACTGGTCCGGTTTTAAAGACCACCTTCCAAAAACCAGGCATATATAAGGTAGTCGCCAAAGTTACTGATGATAAAGGAGAAGCTCGGGAAAAAACCTTTAAGGTTTACGTTATGTCACCCGTCCTTCCTTGGCTCCTGATTGCCGGAATCCTCCTTATTATTATCCTTGCAATCTTCCTTTTCTTCTTTTATACTCACCCGCGCAAAGCTCGCAGGAATCGTTTTGAGCGAGTTACGGACATCCTTGATACCATCCTAAAATTCCTTCCAAAAGCACCGAAAGGTAAAAAATGATTTATGAAGACTGGCATTCATCCAAAATATTTTGAACTCGTAGAGATCCGTTGTTCTTGCGGGAATGTGGTTATTGCCGGTTCTACTCGCGATAAACTCAAGACGGAACTTTGCTCTAAGTGCCATCCTTTTTACACTGGCCAACAGAAATTGGTGGATACTGCCGGACGTGTAGATAAGTTTACGGCAAAACGCCACAAGGCTGAGGCTATGAAAGTGGAAAAAGCGGAAAAAGCCGAGAGCAAGAAAAAGAAGCCAGAATCTTATAAAGAGAAAGAAGTTCCTGCGGAGGTTTTGGAACGTGCGATGGAAAAAGGTACTCGAGGCAAATGGGGCGGCCCACTTGGTGATGCACCAGCCGTAGAATTAGCAAAAGAAGAGGCGGCGGTGGCTAAAAAGGCCGGAGAAGGAAAAAAGAAAGTGGCTAAGAAACCAGCTGCGAAAAAAAAGGCTGTAAAAGCCAAAAAATAGTCCCTTTCCATATGGGCAACACCATTGGTACTCTTTTTCGGGTCACGACCTTCGGTGAATCGCACGGGGTGGCTTTAGGTTGTGTGATTGATGGCTGTCCGCCAAAAATCCCCATTACCATAGAAGAAATTCAACATGAGCTGGACCGGCGGCGGCCCGGGCAGTCGGCGGTTACCACGGCACGCCAAGAAGGCGACCGAGTAAAGATTCTTTCGGGGATTTTTGAAAATATGACGCTGGGAACTCCTATAGCGATGATCGTGGAAAATACCGACCACCGAAGCCATGATTACGAATCACTGAAAAACGTTTTTAGGCCGGGACATGCGGATTTTGTTTGGGAGATGAAGTATGGCTTGCGTGACTACCGAGGCGGCGGACGCAGTTCAGGGCGCGAGACGGTGAGCCGCGTGATGGCCGGAGCGGTAGCCAAAAAACTCCTCGCGCTCCAGAAAATCAAAATTTTTG